>JAISUO010000037.1 GCA_031272035.1 Synergistaceae bacterium | reverse complement strand
TCTGAAATTCAGTTTTCTGGGGCGCTTTTCCGTCGAATCGGAGCATGAGATTTCCATGTTTGAGAACGATTCTTCACATTTCATACTTCTTATGAAATATCTGGTGTTACAGCGAAGCGTTGTTCTGCTGCATCCGGAACTGACTTACGAAAAACTGCATTCCGCTTTCATATCTATTGCTCAGCACGACCCCGTTCACGGAGACTGCGCCCGGATCATTGACGAAACCCTTTGGGATTCCTCCGTTTCTTATGAGGTGGACGTGGACGCTTTCGAGGAGCTTTACAGGAGTCTGAGAAACTACGACGGGCCGTTCAGCGACGCTGTTTGCACAAAATACGATGCTTTTTTGAGCCTGTATCGGGGCAATCTGCTTCCCGACGACGCGGGGGTGACCCTTTCGTGGCTCCATTTGAAAGACACCTGGTTGAGGGCCATTTATATGCAAATGGTTTGGCGATGCGTGAGCTATTATCTCGGGGAAAAAAACAACGCGAAGGTCATTGAGATTTGCCGGAACGCCCAGCACATATACATCCCATGCCAGCTCTCCGCGGCAGGCGTGTTATACGAGGAAAACCAGGTAAATGGGCTGAACGGTGAGAGTTTCACCTTCATCACAAAGATCGATTGACAGTAAAGAGTCGAATATCGAGGTGTTGAGCGTTGACTGAGAATCGCGCGAAAGGTTTGGAAAGGGAAGATTTTGAAGACGAAGGTTCTTCCGCTTCGGAATCGGAAAACGAGAGACTGAGGCTCCGGATGCTTATCGACAATATGCCGCTGGGCTGTACCCTGCAGGACAGCGCCAATAACATCATTGCCTGCAGCAATGGCGCCCTCAGGTTGTTCAGGGAGCCCGACAGGAAGAAGTTCATTAAGAATTTTTGGAGTTATTGCCCGGAGTTTCAGCCGGATGGTCAAAAGTCCCAGGAGAAAGCCCGCGAATTATACCGAAAAACCATTGAGACCGGAGAGCAGAAGTTCGAATGGATGTACAGAACGGCGACGGGCGAGCCTTTGCCCACCGAGACGGTTTTCGTGTACGTGGGAAATAAGCGGGGTGATTACTACATCGGAGCCTACAGCCGCGACCTCACCGAGGCAAAGGCCAGCGAAGAGGAAATGCGGGAGGCGGAGGAGCGCGTACGGGCCATGCTGGACTCCACGCCCATGGCGATTTCCATGTGGGACGAAGAGGGAAAAATGCTGGACTGCAACCTTGAAGCGCTCCGGCTTCTGGAGTTGGACCAGAAAATCGATTATATCGAGCATTTTTATGATTTGCAGCCGGCTCGTCAGCCGGACGGGGAAAAGACCCTCAAAAAAGCGCAAAAATTGATCCGAGCCGCTTTTGAAACCGGCTATCAGCGGTTCGACTGGCTGTACCAGACGGCCTCAGGCAAGCCCCTGCCGGTGGAAACCATCCTGGTGCGGCTGCCCTGGAAGGGTAAATACCGTCTCGCGGCGTATTCCCGCGATCTGAGAGAGATCAAAATGAGGGAACTGGAGGCCCGTGAGGCCGACGACCGCGTTTACGCCATGCTGGACTCCCTTATCATCGGCTGCGTTTTCTTTGACGAGAAGGGAGAGCCGGTGGACTGCAACGAACGGGCGGTGAAGCTTTTCCACTGCAGGGACAAGAAAGATTACCTGAGGAAATTTTATTCCTTTTTCCCCGAGCGTCAGCCTGACGGCAGTAACAGCCGGGAAAAAGCTCATGATATGATTCACAGGGCTTACAAGGAAGAACAGGTCGCTTATTTTTGGGAGCACATGACGTCTGACGGAAATCTTCTGCCCTCGGAAGTCACGCTCCGGCGGGTGAAATGGCGCGACGAGTGGCGGGTCGTGGCCTACATACGGGATTTGAGCGCCATCCGGGAGGCCAATGATCGGGCCATGGATCTGGAAGTGGAGAGCCGGTCGGCACGGGCGGCCTCGGAGGCGAAGAGCAATTTTCTGGCTTCCATGAGCCATGAAATACGCACGCCCATGAACGCCATCATCGGCATGAGTGATCTGATGCGGACGGACAACCTGGATGAACAGCAGCTCAGGTACCTGCGGGATATTCGGGGCACCTCTCATCTGCTGCTCCAGCTTCTCAACGACATTTTGGACTTCTCCAAAATAGAGGCCGGGAAGATGGATCTGACTCCCGTGAACTTCAGCATCCACGCGATGTACGACAACATTTGCTCTCTGACGAAAATTTTGCTGCGCAACAAGTTTTTGCAGTTCCGAAGCAGTTTTGCGAAAGATCTGCCGAAGATACTGTACGGCGACGACGTGCGCCTGCAGCAGATCGTGCTGAACCTCATCAACAACGCCGTAAAATACACGCAGGAGGGCTACGTGGAGCTGCAGATGACGCGGGAAAAACGTCAGGGCCACGATTGGCTTGTCATCACCGTGAAGGACACGGGGCTCGGCATAAAAAAAGAAAACCTCCCCAGGCTTTTCGGCAGGTTCCAGCGGCTGGATACCAGAGAGAACCGCGGAATTACCGGAACGGGTCTTGGACTGGCCATCACGCGGCAGCTCGTGGAGCTGATGAAGGGAGAAATCTCCGTGGAGTCCGAATACGGGAAAGGCTCCACGTTCACGGTTCGCATACCCCTGGTGGAAGGCGAAGAAAACGAATCGGAGAACAGCGCGAAGGAGGGCACGCGCGTGGAGGCCCTTCCGGACGCGGCGGTACTGGTGGTGGACGACAGCCCCATCAACCTCACCGTTGCGCAGGGCTACCTGGCGCAGCACTACATAAAAGCGGAGACGGCGGCCAGCGGTATGAAAGCTATGGAAATGATTCAGGCGAAGCCCTACGACCTCGTGTTCATGGATCACATGATGCCGGAAATGGATGGAATTGAGACGACGCGGCGCATCCGGGAACTTTCGGGCGATCGTTTCAGGAGGATGCCCATCGTAGCTCTTTCCGCAAACGCCGTCAGCGGCATGAGAGAAACGTTTATCAACGCGGGCATGAACGACTTTCTCATCAAGCCCATCGACCCCAGAGCCCTGAATAAGGTTTTGGCCGTATGGCTTCCGAAAGAAAAAGTGACGTTCGTCGAAGCGTACGGAAGCGAGGAAAAAACCGCCGAACCCCGGGATTGTGGCGAAGAAAATCCCGGCGGCGGACAGGGGGAATCCAACCTCGTCATAGACGAAAAAAAGGGCCTTGCCAACATCCAGGGCGATGAAAAGCTGTATATGAGAATACTGGAAGACTTTTCTCAGTTCCACGCCTCCGATTTCACGAGCATTACCTCCAGTTTGAATAACGGAAACGCGATTGAAGCCCGGCGGCTGGCCCACACGCTGAAAAGCAGCGCCGCCGCCGTTGGAGCGGAACGGCTGAAAAGGATCGCTGAAGCGGTGGAAACGGAACTGACCCAAAACAGCGTCTGCAGGGGGAAAACGCTGGAGCCGATGGAAGAAGAGCTGTCCCTGGTGTTGGATGAGGTGAGTCAAATCCTCTCTCGGGCGGAGAAAAACAGGAAAGACGACAGTGTTCTGGACAGGGAAAAGGCGCTGGCTCTGCTTGAAAAACTGGAACCGCTTCTTGATACGTGCAGTTCGGAGTGCGTCGATATGGAAGAAGAAATCAGGATAACGCTTTCGCCCCTGGGCCAACCCTACGAGGTCTTTGCCGGTCATTTGCAGAATCTGGATTTCTTCAGCGCGCTGGAAACGCTGCCGGACCTCAGGCGAGCCATCGCGGACGCCCCTGACACTGACAGTGCATAGAAAGGGGGCGGCGATGTGGAACGCGGATCGAAAAGCACCATACTGCTCGTAGACGACGAAAAAATCAACCTCCTGACCCTCAGTAAAATACTGTCGCCATCTTACGCCGTATTCATGGCGAAGTCGGGCAGTCAGGCGTTGAGCCTGGTGGCGCGGAACAAGCCCGACATCATTCTGCTTGACGTGATGATGCCGGAACTGGACGGTTTTTCCGTTCTCGCCCGATTGAAGGCGGACGAGGAGACGAACCATATTCCCGTTATTTTCATCACCGGCCGGACGGATGAACAGGACGAAGAAAAGGGTTTTCACCTGGGGGCGGTGGACTACATCCGAAAACCGTTCAACAGCGCTGTTGTCAGAGCTCGCGTCGACACGCAGATTCAGCTTGCCCGTCAAATCCGGCTGACGAAAGACGAGCTTGTTCGTCTGTCCTCCGTGGCCGAGCACTCTCCCCAGTTCATGGCCTTTCTTAACGCGGACGGGTGTTTGGAGTATTTGAACCCGGCTGCCGTGAACATCTCCGGCTACTCGAGAAGCGAGCTGGTTTCCCAGGGCATGAAGCTCATTCTGAGCGCGAAGGACCTGCTGAAGTTAGGCGCTCGATCTTCACCGGACGGGCGGAGCAACGACTTCGAAGCCTCCATTGTACGTAAGGACGGCTCGGTTCGCATCATCAATTTTTCCGCTTTCTCGGCGGCCCTTCACGACGGAAACGTGGGTCTGGGTCTCACGGGAAGCGATATAACAGAGCTGAAACAGATGCAGACGGAGCTCAGTGAGGCGAAAGAGCGGCTGGAAAGGGCTCTGGCGGAACAGGAGTATTACAACAGAGCCAAGAGCGATTTCCTGAGCCGCATGAGCCACGAAATGCGCACTCCCATGAACGCCATCCTGAACATGGCGCATTTGGCAAAAACCGCCGATGAGGAAAAGAAAATCTACTGCCTGAACGGAATCTCCGAGGCGGCCGGGCGTTTGTCGGGCATCATTGACGACATTCTGGATATGGTGAAAATCAACGCTGAAAAGTTTGAGTTGTCGGCGCGGCCTTTCCATTTCCACGCCGCCATGAGGTCCGTGCTGGATCAAATTTCCAGGCAGACTCAGGCAAAAAATCAGGTTCTCGTCGAAAAAATCGACAGAAATATTCCAGTGCGCCTCACAGCCGACGAGGCGCGGTTGAAACAGGTTCTTCTCAATCTGCTTTCCAACGCCGTGAAGTTTACGCCTTCCGGAGGCTCCATCGGTTTGTCGGCGGACTGTCTCGGCTTTAAGGACGGCAGGTGCTCCATACGTTTCGAGGTGAGCGACACCGGCATCGGGATGTCAGCTTCCACTCTCTCCCGCATGTGGAACGCTTTTGAGCAGGCAGACAACAGTATCACCAGAACCTACGGCGGAACGGGCCTCGGGCTGTCCATCGCGAGGTACATCGTCCGGAAAATGGGCGGGGATGTTCAGGTGGAATCCGAACCTGACCGGGGCTCCCGTTTTTTCTTCACTCTGGAGGTGGATTTTGATGAAGGCGACGTGGTTCTCCCAAAGGAAGACGCCTTTGGAGCAATTTTGGAGGGCAGGCGAATATTGGTAGTGGACGACGTGGAGGCGAACCGCGACATCATAACGGCGCTGTTGGAAGAATTTCATGCGGAGCTGGATACGGCGGAAGACGGCAGCGAAGCGGTGCATAAATTCTCCGAAAACGGCTATGACGTCGTTTTGATGGATCTGCATATGCCGGTCATGGACGGTTTCGAAGCGACGAAGCGCATACGGGATCTGGAAGCGAACGATGCGGATAAGACGAAAATTATTGCCGTTACGGCAGACACAGGAGGAGACGTCATCGCCCGCTGTCTGGTCTCGGGCATGAACGACCATATCGGCAAACCCATCGACCTGGAGACTCTGGTCGGGACGCTGGCGCTGCACCTGTCTTCCGACGCGGACCCCAAATCGCCGACGCGATGACGACCTTATGCCGGGAACGGGAGGGAACGGGAAGGTGAATACAAATCATAAGGGTTCCATTTTACTTGTGGACGACGAAAATGCGAATTTACTAACTTTGCATAAAATCCTGTCTCCGGACTACGAAATCCGCATGGTGAAGTCCGGGATTCAGGCGCTGAAGCTCATAGCGGAGCACAGGCCCGATCTCATTCTGATGGACGTGCTCATGCCGGAGATGGACGGGTTCGCGGTTCTGTCCGTTTTGAAAAATGACATGAAGACAAAGGCAATTCCCGTGATTTTCATCACAGGGCTGAGCGACATCAGCGACGAGGAAAAAGGTTTTCTTCTCGGGGCCGTCGACTACATCAAAAAACCGTTTAATGCGACCATCGTTAAGGCGCGGGTCCACACGCAGATGGAAATTGCCCGCCAGATACGCGTCAATGCGGAACTGGCCCGAATCGACGCCCTGACGGGACTTCCCAACCGGCGAAATTTCGAAGAGCGCCTTACAATGGAGTGGCGGCGGGCGATCCGCGATAAAACGCCCATTGCATTTTTGATGCTGGACATTGACAAGTTTAAAATATATAACGATACTTACGGGCACCTCCAGGGGGACAAAATGCTCAAAGTCGCGGCAAGAATCTTTCAGGAGTCGGCGCAGCGTCCTTCTGACATGGCGGCGCGTCTGGGCGGGGAGGAGTTCGGAGTGCTGCTGCCCCAGACGGACGGGCGGGGCGGGCAGGCCGTGGCTGAAAGAATCCGCCGTAAAATGGAGATCACCCGGGTTCCCCTTGGAGACGGAGTCACCATGACCTCCGCGACCGTCAGCATAGGCGTGGCTTGTGCCAATCCACTTCCGGGCCAGGATGTGAACGAGTTCCTCGGCAGGGCCGACGCCAGTCTCTACGACGCGAAGGAAAATGGAAGAAACAGAATTTCCGTCGCGCCAGGGCCGGTTCTGCTGTACTGAGATGACAATTCGCAGAATGGAAGAAACAGAATTTCCGTCGTCCCAGGCCCGGACGAGCTTCGAGGAGGATATTAATTTGTCGGAACTGCAAAAATTCAAGGAAGCGGAGAGTTATCTCACCGACTGCCTGCGCAAGGCGCCGTTCGCTGAAGCCGGAAGATATCTTTCCGAGTACCTGCACAAAGTGGCGGCCGCTTCGTCGGACGTCGATCTGGATTTGGACCAGCTGCCGGAGGAACTGCGCCCCTTCGGAGAAGACCTCAGGTTCTTCGGAAAGTGCGCTGTGGAGATGACGACGGCGATGAAGGAGCTTGCCAGGGGCAATCTGTCACACTTCCCCTTCTCCAGGAAGAACGAGATGGCCGCGCCTCTGAAGATGCTCCGCGACCGTTTTGAAGCCCAGATCGGGATACTGGGGCAAATAGGCGAAAATCTGGTGTCGGTGAACCATCTGGGGTACACGAGCGCGGTGAACGCCTGTTTAAAAAACCTGTGCATCACGTTCCGCTGTTCGATGGTCGCCCTCTGGTGCCTTGACGACGGAGTTCCCTACCGGTGGTATTACTGGCCTCAGGATCTGCGCGGCATTCCCCGCATGAATGGAGGTGAGTGGCCGGCGTCGTGGCTGGATACGCTGGCCGTTGACAAATACGTCGTCGTAAACCAGCTGGATTCCTGGCCGGGATCGTTTTCCAGGGACGCGGGATCCTGCGTAGCCGTTCCCCTTTCCATGGGAGGCTCATTTATGGGTTTTGTGGCTCTGGTCAGTGGCGAAAAAAACTCTCGCGCACAGGAATATTTGTCCGTCATCAAAGCCTACGGCCTGGTGATCCTCTCCCTTGCTCTCGCCAAAGAAAACGAGAACGCCCTGAGAACGGCCAGGGAAAGCGCGCTCAGGGTGTGTCGGGCCAGGGGCGATTTGTTGTCCTGGATGGACGGGGAGCTGGGGAGGTCATTGAAGGAGATGGCAGAGCTGGCCACTGCCGGAAGGACGGGTGAAGCGGAGAATGAGGTCACCCTCAGACGCCGCCTTTACGACGAAGGCGTCTGCGCAGAGCGTCTGCTGCGCCTGTTGAACGACGCCGGAGAGCTGGCGCGAATCGACGCCGGAGATGTGACGCTGGAAAGTTCTCCCTTCAACCTGGAGGAGGTGCTGGAGAAGACCTGCGCTCTGGTGGCGAAAAACGTGGACCGGAAACAACAGATACTTCGCGTCGTTTTCGGCAAGGGCATCGATATGAACTACGTGGGAGATGCGGCCCGGTTGTCCATTGCGCTGCGCGGCCTTCTGGAAAACGCCGGGAAATCCTCCCCGGAAAAGGGAGAAATCCTGCTGCTCGTCAGTCTTCTGGAGCGGGAAATAAACGGCTTCCTCAGGCTTCGCTTTTCCGTTTCCGACATGGGAAGTGGCATGACGGAGAAAGAAGCGGGTCAAATTTTCGACCCCGCCTCCTCGTGCTCCGGAAGCGCCGCTCTGAGTCTTGCTCTGACGAAGAAAATTGTCGAGAAAATGGGGGGAAGCATCCACGTAACCTCCGTTCCTGGCGCGGGATCTACCATAATGTTTGACGTGGAGATGAAAATCGGTCAGGAAAAAGTTCCTGACGCGGATTTTTCCGGACTCCGCGTCCTGGTTGCCGACGCAAACGCTGAAATGGAACTTCTGTCCCTTCTGGACGGCTTCGGAGTGACCCCGGACGCCGCTCTTTGCGCCGCGGACGCCGTAAAGACGGCAAACACCGCCGCGCGAAGCGGAAAACCCTATGACCTGATCTTCACGGATCTGAACCTGCCGGATACGGGAGGAATCGAGACCGTGCGGTCCTTCTCTCCCGAGGTGGATCGATCCTCCGTCGTCCTCACCGCCACGCCCTTGAGGTGGAGAGCGGCCGCAGAGGAAGCGGAGAAGGCGGAAATCCGTCGTTTGCTGCCCAAACCCGTGTTTCCCGGCGATCTGCGGAACGTTCTGACGGCGAGAAACGATGAGATCGGGAAAAACCAGGCGACGCAGAGCTCGGATCAGTTCGAAAACAGGATCCTTCTGGTGGACGACCAGGCCGCCCATCGGTGGGTTGTGACTGAGATGCTTGGAGACTCGGGCATCGTCATCGACGAGGCGGACAGTGGAGAGGCAGCTTTGCGCATGTTCGCCCAGTCGCCGGAAAACGCTTACGCCCTGGTTCTGATTGACGTCCAGATGCCAGGTATGGACGGCTACGAGACCGCCTGGAGACTTCGCGGCACAGACCGGTCAGACGCGAAAAAAAGCCCCGACGACTGCGAAACCACCTGGAGACTTCGCGGCACAGATCGAACGGACGCGAAAAATGTACCCATTGTGGCGCTGATCTCCGACTTTCCCGCAAACGAGCGGGACGCAAATGTCCAAAGGGCGCTGGAAGCGGGAATGAACGGATATCTTACGAAGCCGCTTGACTACAATGCGCTGCGAAACCTGGTGAAACGCGTGCTGAAAAACAGGTTTGTCTCAAGGGAAATGTGAAGAAAGAAAGAAATGTGAAATAATAAATATAAAAACGAAGCAGGAGATTTTTACAATGAAGACAGTGAAAAGAACAACTGACAGGGAATTGCTTTTCGCGGCGCTGTTATTTTTAATCGTCTCCCTCCTGGGGCTTGCGTCCCCGACCGAAGCGGAACCGAAAACTGCGGTCAGCCCCAGGGGAAACTGCGTCGAGGGAGAGGTCCTCGTCGTGTTCAAAAACAAAGTCGGGGAGATCAGCGCCAAATCTGTGGCCGCCGCGGCGTCTGAGGGCGGTTACCTCCACGCGGCGGCGCGGACCGTGGGGGCCTCGGCAATCCGGTCCTACTCCAGCCTGTCCGCGGAAAGCGACGCCCTGATCACGCTGTTCCGGTCCGAAACGAAGACCACGGAGCAGCTGATGGAAGAGCTGAAAAGGAACCCGGACGTACTCTCCGTCTCTCCGAACCGCATCATGTACGCCGCTTCCCTTTCTGAGGCGCGCCCGAACGACGCGCGTTACGGGGAACTCTGGGGCATGGAGATGATCGGCGCGTCCGCCGCCTGGGCGGTGACGAGCGGAGACTTCACGGGGGATATTTACGTCGCGGTGATCGACTCGGGGATCGCGAAAGACCACGAGGATTTGAAAGACAACATCGCGTTTGAATACTGCCGGAACTTCGCCTCGGAAGACGAGACGGCCTGGGAAGACGAAAACGGACACGGTACTCACGTGGCCGGCACGATCGGCGCGGTGGGGAACAATGGAGCCGGCGTGGCGGGCGTGAACTGGAAGACGAAGATCATCGTACTTCGTACACTCGACAAAAGCGGCAGCGCCCCCTGGTCCAACACCATCGCCGCGCTGGACTGCCTTGTGGACCTGCTGAAGAGCCCAAACCCTCCCAAAATTGCGGCGGTCAACCTGTCCCTGGGAGGGGGGAACGACGTTCCTCCCGAAGAAGCGGTCAGCAGCCCTCTTTCTCTTGCGTTCAGGGCATTGGATAAGTTGCCCAACGCGCCCGTGATCGTCGTGGCGGCGGGAAACAACGGCATGGAGGTCGGCGCCCCCGCGACCGTCGACCTCACGGCGGGCAAAGGGGACGAAATCCAGTACATCGCTCACAGGGGAGAATACGAATATCCCGCCAGTTTTTTGGGGCTCTCCAACATGATCGTGGTGGGCAGCGTCGCCAGCACGGACGTTTTTGCGCCCCGCGGCAGGGCGAGCTATTTTTCCAACTGGAGCTCGAAGTACGTCCAGCTCGCCGCGCCCGGCGGAACATACGGCTCGTCCCGCACCACGGAAGAAAATAAATATCAGAACATTCTCAGCGTCAGCCACGCGGACGCTGATGGAAAAAAGGCCGACAATGAATATGTTTACATGGCGGGCACCTCCATGGCCGCGCCCCACGTGACCGGGGCCGTCGCGCTGCTGGCCTCCCGGTATCCGGATCTGAACGCCGCGCGCCTGAAAAGCCGCCTGCTGGTCACGGCCAACCATGACTATAACCCTGAGACGGACCACGTCGCCATCGCTTCGCCGGATATGGGCGCGAACATTGAGCGGCAGAAAGCGCCGGACTATAAGCTCTCGAAATACGGTCTGCTGGACATCGGGAAGGCTGTTACCACCCCGCCGGCGGAGATTCCGCTTCAAAGCGTGACCCTGACCGCGCCGGACGTTTCGGAGTGCGAAGAGGGCGACGTGTTTTTCCTTTCACCGGCTTTTGAGCCCGAGGAGGCCACGGAGGACAGAGCTCTGACCTGGAAAAGCTCCAACTCCGACGTGGCGTCGGTGACGCGGAACACCGGCATGGTTACAGTTCTGAAAACCCCGGGGCGAACCACCATCACCGCCGCCGCATCCGACGGGAAAATTTCCGGCGCGGTGGAGCTGACCTTCGGCGACCCGGAGCCGGAACCCGCGCCAACAGGAAAAAGCGGCGGCGGGTGCAGCGCGGCCTGGCCGGGCGCGATTGGCTTTATCCTTATTGTAATGGTTCTGCTCCTATTCACCTGCCGCCAGGCTTGAGTTTTTTATGCAGAAATGTTTTCGATAGGCGTAGGGAGACAGCCCGACTATGTTTCGAAACACCTTGGCGAAGTGGCCGTTATAGTCCATGTTGCAGGCGGCAAAGGCCTCTTCGATGGAGAGGTCGGTGTTTCGTACAAGATTTTTCACCTTGTCAATTCTGTATTGTGTGTAATATTTATAGGGCGTTAGCCCAAAGTGTTTTGTAAACAAACGGATAAACCGGACCTGCTTCAGTCCCGCCACATCTGCCACCCTGGTTCCGTCGTATTTTTCCATCCAGTGGGCTTCCAGATACTTTTTTGCCCTGATCAGTTCCTCTCTGAAGCGATACACCGGTTTGTAGATGACAAAAACGGCGAAATAAACCATTTGCCCCACTTCGTCCGGAACGGGGAAAACCGTAATGTCCCGGCAGAGGGTCTCTAAATCGCGATCATGTACGTCGTAACACTTTTTTATCTTCTCCGGCGGAACCCGGATATCCTTAAATACCACCGTTTCTCCCTGATACACCCGCCTGGCCGCCGCTTTGACCCACCTGCCAACATCGCTGGAGGAATCTCTGAATATGTTGTATTTTCCATTGATCGCCTCCGGGGTGGCGATGTCATATTCCGCAAGGGCCGCCTGGTTCACAAACAATGCTGTCCCATCCGACGAGAAAACTTCCACCGGACAGGGAAAACAGTTGAACATGCCGGTTATCAGCTTTCTTTTTTGGAAAAAGGACCGCAGATGTTTTTTGGCGTCGTTTGGGAAATTTTCGTATTTGCTTCTTTCGATATTCAGGGAAAACACCTCATTTCGTCGTTTGCTTTCAATCGAAGGTGGTTGGTTGCTGCTTCTCCTGTTACATGTCATATGCAGATTCTTCGCACCGATCTCCGGCTCTGTCTGACTGAATGATCCTCATGGTTCTCCTGAACAAAAGGGCCTGCTTCGGGGTTCTGCGCCAAAATCTTTTGTACCATGGGAGATGAGTGGCAGCCCCTAAAATTTCCATAACCTTCCTCCTGTGTTCATTTTTCACACTCCTGCTCTCATAATGAATCAAATAAAAAGCGGGGGAAGAAATATAGTCGCGACTCTTTGACTCTTGAACCTGAACGTTTTTAGCGACTATACTTCTCACCTCAAAGACATCATATGCTTTCTCTGCTCCCCCGCGTAAGGCACAATTCAGCTCACATTGAGATGAAAATCATCTTGACAAAATATCAATTTATGTATGAATCTGTACCCGGAAACATCCGCAGGTCTGCCGATTAAACTTCTGCATGGCAGGGTCAAATCTTCTTCTCCCTGACTTTTCTCTCCGGGCCTCTTTGTTATTATCTGGCCTTTTGTTTTGGCACGGCCTTCAGAGGCAGAACCTTCCCGGGTTCCTTTCTCGCAGGACGCTCGGAGGTTTCTTTCAGAGTGAACCTGGAGAGGGCCTCGGTCAAAGACTCGGCGTGTCCGGTCATGGCTTCCGCCTGCTCCGCCACGTTCTGAGCGACCTTTACCGTCCCCTCTGACGCCATGTGGATCTGGTTCATCGTCTGCGCCATTTCCACCGTGGACCTGGTGGCTTTGTCTATCGCGCCGGCCACCTCTTTGCTGGAGGCCGCCTGCTCCTGGGCGACTGCCGCGATGTTCTGGATGGAGTCGTTGGCCTTGTTGATCTCCTTCATGGCGTCGTCGAGCTGTTTCTGGGCCTCCGCCGCCTGGGTAAGGGTGTCGCTGAGGGCCCGGCCGGCTTCTGTTGTGGCCTGGATACTCTCCTGCGCCTGGATCTGAAGGTTTCCGATGATGCCGTTGACGTTCTGAGCGGCCTTGGCGGACTCTTCCGCCAGTTTTCTGACCTCCTCCGCGACAACGGCAAAGCCGCGCCCCACATCTCCCGCGCGGGCCGCCTCAATGGCCGCGTTCAGCGCAAGCAGGTTCGTCTGATCCGCTATGCCGGTAATCACCGACACGAAATTGCTGACGTTTGCCACGGACTCCACCAGCTGCCGGATCTTGCTCTCGCTTTCCCTGGAGTTTCTGTCCGCGTTTCTCATGCCGTCAATGGCGGCGTTCACCTTGTCGATCGCTTTTCTGGACGCCTCCGTGGTCTGAGAGATGAAGGCGGCGCTGTCCGTGGAGGACTGGGCCACAGTATCCGCGCCGGCGCTCATCTCCTCCACTCCCGCGTTGCTCTCCTGAAGCGCCGCGCCGTTGCTCTGGCTCAGGACGGATACCTGATCGATGGAGGCCTTCACCTCCTGCATGGAGGAGTTGGTCTCCTCGGCTATTGCGGACAAAGTTTCCGCCCCTGCCCCCACAGCTGCGGCCACGGTCACCATTTCCGTCATGGCTTCGTTCTCGGCGGTCACCATATCGGAAATGGCGTCCGCCAGGCGGCCCAGTTCGTCCCGCCCTTCGTAGCCGAAGTCCTTCCGGGTGATGGTCAGGTCGCCCTCCTTGCAGCGCTGGGCCAGCCCCACGATGGTGTTGAGGGGTTTGGAGATGACGCGGGAGAGGGAGAAGGCGATCAGGAGGCCCAACAGGATGGAAATCCCGCCGGCGGAGAAAAGAACGACCACGGTGGAGTTCACCATCTCGATGTTTTCCTCGCTCACTTTTTTGGTCGTGTCCTCCGCAAAGGTGGCCAAATCCCCGACGCTTTTGTTGTAGGATTTCATCAGCGGCGTGGCGGCCGCGACGGCTTCGTTCTGGGCCTGCATCGCATTGGCCAGCTGGTCCAGTTCTCTCAGGTAGATTTCGATACCCTCGAACACCTTCTTCATCAGAGCTTTGCGCCCCTGGTCGACGGTGGCGTCTTCCAGGGTCTGGACCAACTTTTCCAGCTTCATGCAGGTTTCTTTTGTCTTTCGGACGGCCTGAGGATCGTTGGCGCTGCTGGCGGCCGTGATCTGACGCCGGAGGTCCAGGGTGTCTCCGTAAACCCGGCCCACGGAATGGAGCTGTTCCACTCTTTGCACTTTGCTTATCTGATCGTTTTCCTCAATTCCGGCCTTGTAGTAACCCTCCATAGCCTCAAGCATGTGAGCGGTCATATCGTTCCCCGCGTTGACCAGCTCGGCCCAGCTCCTGTTTCTCTCTCTCCAGGTGTCATGCATTCGGGTCACTGTGTTTATATAGTTTTTGTGAATGGGCAGAACTTTCTCTTTCGTCATTTTGGGGGTTGACATCTCCGGAGCGGCGACCCCAAGCGCTTCCATGTCGGCAAGAGATTTTTCCAGCACCGCGATCAGCTCGTCGTCTTCCTTCATGGTCTCTTCGGTGCCGATGAACCGGGTTTCCCTGACGGTGAGAAAAACATCGTTGGCGGCGCTTTCAATGGAACCTGTGATCCTCAGCGCCGGGACGATTCTGTTGCCCAAAAAAACGCTCTCCGCCCGGACGCCATTCAAATCTGTCCAGGTGATAAAAACCGCCGCCATGAACACCAGCAATAACGCACCGAACCCCAGCATCAACTTCGACGCCATCCGAAAATTTCTCAGCATCCTCTGCACTCTCCTTTTCAGGAATCAAAACAGCCCAACTCCAACAATCTCCGGACTGATTCCTCGGTTATCCTTCTACATCTCTGTTTTTCTCTCTCCCTTCCCCGTCGATTTTCCCTTCTTTATTTCCCATTTATCGTTGGGCTCAAAAATTTTGATGAGGTTTCCGGCTTTTTCCTGGGCTGCCTCGTAATCCAGAGAGTTGACCAGAGCCAATATTTCCCTTACACGCTCCCTCAGACCGTCGTTCTCGTAAGCGGCGTTCGCCAGCTTTTCGGCCAGGGCGTCCGCTCCGACGATCATGCCTTTTGAGCAGTGTTCCATGAGCTCTTTGAGCATTTTCACGACAATGGGCGTTTCCAGCATCTGCCTGTTCTCATCGCTGGCGTCGTCCTCCTCCATCAGCGAAGCGTCCAGCAGTTTGTTCCGAAGAGCCAGCATATCGGCCAGAGCTCTGTCCGTCTTGGTGTCGCACACGATGAGGTCGCCGAGCCTGGCGGCTGTCTCCAGTTCGTAAGCCAGGCCTCCCAGCCAATCCGCGCCGATATTGAAGAAAACGCCTTTCAGCGTGTGCATCAGAATTGCGTATTCGTCCCAGTCGGTTTCGGCGACGAAGCGTTTCAAATCCTCCATCTGGCCGGGCAGCTCCTTGCAGGTCTGTCTCAGGATACGAACATACGCCCCTTTGCCGCCGCCCACGTGCGCCAGGCCTTTTCCCACATCCAGATCTTCTATGGACGACAGCCTTTCCAGAAGCGCGTCCCACTTCGATTCTCCCGAATCCGCCGCGGTGGAGGGGTCTGTTTTCGAGATTTTTTCCGGAGGCAGCCATTTGGCGAGGATGGCGTTGAGCTTCTGACCCTCGATGGGCTTTGCCAGAAAGTCGTCCACCTTCGCCTGCGCAAAAGCATCCCTGGCCTCCTGGAAGACGTTTGCCGTAAGGGCCACGATGGGCAGCTTCTCGTATTCCTTTCCAAGGGCCCGGATGCGCATTGTCGCCTCTACTCCGTCCATTTTGGGCATGATGTGATCCATGAACACCAGGTCGTATTTTCGGGCCTGTACCATTTTGATGGCCTTTGCGCCGCTTTCCGCCCTGTCGATGGTGATTCCGTGAATTTTGAGAAACGCCTGGGCCACGTTGAGGTTGACGCCGCTGTCGTCCACCACCAGCACGGCGACGTCCGGGCCGGCCATGATCAGCGGGAAGTTGCCGGACTGTACATACTCCGCTTTTCCCTCCACAAGGGGCAGGGTGACGGTGAAGGTGGATCCCTGACCGAAAATGCTTTTAACCGTGATTTCCCCACCCATGAGGTTCACGAGTTTTTTGGTGATGGAAAGCCCCAGACCCGTGCCCACAACGCCGGGGAGGCTGTTCCGGTTGACCTGTTCGAAGGCCTCGAACACTTTGGGCAAATCCTCTTTTTTGATGCCGACTCCCGTGTCCGTGACGATGAAGCGCATGTGCTTTTCGCCGGCCTCGTTTACCAGCATGTACATCTCCAGCGTAACCAGGCCTTCCTTCGTGTACTTAATGGCGTTCCCGACGATGTTGGAAATGATCTGACGGATGTGCCCTTCATCTGCGTAGGCGTACTCGGGCAGGTCGTCTGCGAAGTAGGGCTCAAAATCCAGTCCCTTGCCCTGAGCAAGAAATTTGAAAGACGACTGGAGGTTGTCGAACATAATCCTGAGGTTGAAATGCACCGGTGTAATATCCATTTTTCCGGCTTCGATCTTGGAAAAATCCAGAGTGTCGTTGACAATCTGAAGCAGGGACTTGGACATTTGACGGATGTGACCGAAGTAGTCGCGCTGGAGTTCGTTCAGGTTGTCCGTGGGCATCAGGTCGCTCATGCCGATGATGGCGTTCATGGGAGTGCGTATTTCGTGGCTCATGGACGCCAGAAAACGGCTTTTGGCCTCGCTCGCTTCCTGAGCGGCCCTGGTCTTGACCATGAGCGCCATGTTTCGTTCGTTGATCGCCTTCATTTCCTTTTCTTTCGCTTTGATCTCCCGCAGGTCGCGGGAATAAGCCGCGATGCAGTAACCTTCCTGCCAGGGGATGCGGACGAGAGATGTTTCCACCGGCACGGGTTTCCCATCATGGTTTTGATACATCCACTCGAATTGCTTGCGCCCCGTTTTCAGCGCGGCGCGGTAGAACCGCGAAGATTTTTCCTCGGAAAGTTCTCCGTCGGGCTGAAACCTTGGCACGTATTTATCGGAATGCTCCAAAAAAGCCTTTTGATCGGGTATGTTCAGCATCCGCAGGAATGCATCGTTACAGTCGATGAGCTTTTTGTCGCTGCTGTGGAGCGTCCATGCCATGGGAAGAGCGCCCAGAAGCAAATGCATCCGCTTTTCCGCACGGCTGCTCACCAGTTGGGCGGAGTCGTAAAAGATCACCTTGGCGCCTCTGAAAACGTCGTTTTCGTCTGTCAGGGGTATGGACTGCACGATATAGACCTGAGGCCTGCTTTTTCCGGAAAAATCGATTTCAAGTTCTTCCTCCCGAACCTGTTTGTTGACCTGAATGTCCAAAAAGGTCTGTTTGGCGTCCCGAATGAAGGCGTCATTTCCGAAAAGCGCGTAGATCGTCTCGAAATGCCGGTTCTGCAGCTCTCCGACGGGGGTATTGACCATCCGCGCAAAATGTTCGCTGCAATACTCGACCACGCCTTCTTCATTTAAAAACAGGACGTTGCTGATGTCGTTTTTCAGCGTCAGCCGCATATATTTTTCCAGAGATTCCTTTTCGCTTTGCCTGTCCATGGTTTCGCTTCCTTCAAAGTTCGCCGTTGCACGGCTCATTTCCTTTTTCCTCTGCACCTTTTTTTTCACCGTGATTTTGTCAGTCACGAAGATCCCCCTCCAGGTACCGGCCACTTGTTTGAGCACAACGGTTTCAGGCGCTTTTCTTCTCGCCGTAAAAATCCCCCCTTCCACACTGAGTTCGACGCTGAAAAATTACAGGAAGGTACAAATTAAGTATAATCCCCGATATGTTCATAAGTATTAACCAAAATCAAGCGAGGTTGGAACGAAAAAGAGCTTGACAAAACTGTTATTCAGTGATCAGGCGGTACATGAAATTAAGCCCTTCGGAATTGAATTCGAAACAAATACAAATAATTTGTCAAGTGTTTTTTCGCTCCA
>JAISUO010000036.1 GCA_031272035.1 Synergistaceae bacterium | reverse complement strand
TCAGTAAAATTGAACGAATTTTTTGCTTTGAACTTTAATCCTGACCTTTAATCCGCGCATTCTCGTATTCTTTCTCGCATTCTATTGAAGAACTCAGAAAATTTAAGGAGGGTAACAGTATGTGCAGAAATAGGAAGTTCATCGCGTTGTTTCTGGTCGCCGCCTCGTTGATAGTCTGTGTCGCGCCTTTTCAGGCCGAAGCGGCCTGGCCGGAGAAGCGTATCGAAATGATCTGGCATTCGGCGGGCTCGGGCGGGGATATTTTCCTTCGTTCTCTGGCCAAAGCGATGGAGGGCAAAGTTCCTGTTCCCGTTATCGTCAACAACATCACCGGCGCCTCGGGCGCCAATTCCTGGAACCACGTGGCGCGTTCCAAGCCCGACGGATATACCATTCAGGGCGTGTCTTCCACGTTTATCGCGAGCCCCATCGTCAATAACATGAAAGTCAGCTTCAGGGACTTCGATGCAGTGGCGCGGATGTTCGTCGATGCGGTGGCGATCTACGTTTCGGCCGAATCTCCCTACAAGACGCTGGGAGACTTCATTGAGGACGCGAAGAAGCGCCCAGGTGAGCTGTCCATCACGGGCGGCACAGCTGGCAACATTGAGTTCATCGCCACCCGTCAGCTGATGAAGGAGGCGGGCGTCAACGTCTCCGTCGTACCTTTTGAAGGCGGCGGCGACGGAGTTATTGCCGTGCTTGGCGGTCATGTGACGGCCGGAGTTGGCGAATTCGCGGAAATGTCCTCGTCGGTGGATGGAGGCAAGATCAGAATTCTCGCCACCTTCAACAAAATTCCCGGTTTCGACTATCAAACCGTCGCCGAGGCGGGATTCCCTCAGGTCACCATCGAAAAATTCCGCGGTCTCATCGTTCCCAAAGGTACGCCGAAGGAAGTGATCGCCACGCTGGCCGGGTACTTCAGGGCGGCCATGGACGAGCCCGGTTTCAAAACCTATTACGAGTCCAACCATTTGGTCCCGGCTTTTCTGGAGGGAGAAGCATTCTACAAAGTCATGGAAGCTCAGGACAAAGCCATTCGTGAGTCCCTGGGGAAAAAATAGCCCTCTCCATCTCTCACACCGGAATCTCAGCAGGAGGGATTCCGCCCTTTGATTCATTCGATTGATCGGCCTCCCTGCGCCGTTACATCTCAGGGAAATTTTGCCAGGGAGGCCTGTTTTCGCTGACAGGAGGGGAACACATTTGTTTAAACGAAACGACTGGATTTTCGGTCTGATTTCCATCGCTCTGGCCTGCGCTGTTTTGTATTTCAGTCAGGAGCTCAAAAGCATCCAGTCCATGGATCCCGCGGGGCCGAGCGCGATGCCGACGATCATCGCCTGGGCCATGCTGGCCATTGGCGTTTTGCACGTGGCGGGAGCCCTCAATATCATCAAAAAGACTCCCGCCCCGGCCAACAGGGAAAAAGAGGGCGGCCTTTTCAAAGTTGCCGTCGTCTGTGCGATCTGCGCGGCTTACTGGTGGTGGCTCGACGAAGTGGGGTATCTTATCATGACGCCTCTTTTGATCTTCGGCGTTATGACCACCGTGGGCGTACGCAATTTGAAGAAGCTGCTCGCCATGTCGTTAGGGACTACAACCGTCCTTTTCTGTATTTTTTACTATGCCCTCCAGGTTCGTATGCCTTTGGGGGTTCTGGGCAAATTTTTCGAGTGAGGAAAAGATCCGGCGAGCAAAAAGTCGGCTATTAAAAAATTAAAAATTCAAAACACAGCTTGACAAAGCGTCCATTTATAAAGCATCCATTTATAAAGCATTCATGGGGGGGAATGTAAATGGAAAATTTTCTAATCGGCATCAATGCCCTTTGTTCCTTTGACGCGCTCCTGGCGATAGGCGCGGGAGTAATCTGGGGAACGGTCGGAGGCATGATCCCGGGCATCAACGGGACGATTGCGATGGCGCTGCTTCTGCCCTTCACCTGGGGAATGGAGCCTCACGTGGCGGTGATGATGCTGGGGGGCGTCTACTGCGGCGCCGAATATGGGGGGTCGATTCCCGCCATTTTGATCGGCACGCCGGGAACCAATGCCGCGGCGGCCACCGTTTTCGACGGCTACGAGATGCACAAGAAGGGCGAGACAGGCCTTGCCCTCTATTTATCTCTGTATTCATCCGTATTTGGGGGACTGTTTGGCGCCATAGCGCTGATTTTTCTCGCCATTCCCCTGGCGAAAATAGCCCTCGCCTTTGGTCCGGCGGAGTATTTTCTGCTGGCCCTGACGGGGCTTTCCCTGATCTGTTCATTGGGAGAAGACAACATCTTCAAGGGAATATGGGCGGGACTCTTCGGCATTCTGCTCTCCACCGTGGGGTTCGATCCTTTCGCGGGAAGTCCGCGTTTTACTTTTGGTCTGGACGACATCTCGGACGGGTTCGAGATGGTCGCGCTGATGATGGGGCTCTTCGCTATTTCGGAGGTTTTTCGGCAAATACAGAGCTTCGACATTCACGATCCCCAAATCCAGGCCCAAAAGAGCGACACTTCCATGCCAAAGTGGAGCGCGCTGCACAAATTTTACAAGGTTAATATCATTTCTTCCATTATGGGAGTCATCATCGGCGCCATGCCCGGCGCCGGAGCTACCGTCGCCTCGTTCCTCTCCTACAGCTGGTTTAAAAAATCCTCGAAGGATCCCGACTCGTTCGGCAAAGGCAATCCCACAGGCGTAGCGGCGCCGGAAGCCGCCAACAACGCGGTGACCGGCGGAGCCATGGTACCGCTGCTGGCTTTGGGGATTCCGGGCTCCAACTCCACAGCGATCATGCTGGGGGCGTTGATGATCCATAACGTCAAGCCCGGACCTATGCTCTTCATCGACCATCCGGAGATTCCCTACGGCATCTTTTCCTCCATGTTCGTCGCCAACATTTTTATGTTTTTTGTGGGAGTGGCCTGCATCAAATTCGCGATCAGGCTCACGAGCATATCCAAACCGGCCCTCTTCGCGGGGATCCTCACCCTGGTTTTCACCGGCGCTTATGCCTTTAACTCCGAGGCCGTCGACGTGCTGGTGGCGTTTCTCTGCGGCATCCTCGGCTTTGCCATGCGCAGGGCGAAACTGCCCCACGCGGCTACGGTGCTGGGGTTCGTGCTGGGATTCATTATGGAAGCCAACCTGAGGCGCGCGCTGATTCTGACCAAAGGGAACTACTGGAACGTCTTCACGAATTCCTCGATCACTCTGGCGCTTACTCTGATTGTCCTGATTTCAATCTTTTTGCCTTTGCTCAAGCCTCTGAGAAAAAAATTCGTCGTTTCAAAAACGTACTGATACCAATTTGAAGTCAAAGGCCGCATATCAGGCCGGGGAACCTGTCCCGACAGCGGAAATTGATTCCAGGAGGTTCTGCGGTGGAAGCGTTTTTCTCTTTTTGTCTTGTCTTCGGGGTCGGCTCTCTGGGATATTTCGCGTTCCGTTTGCTGCACATTCCCAATCCGGCCCTGCTTGGTGCTATGGCGGCCACCGGCGCGCTGAATATCGCGGGCTGCTATCCTGTTTTCGATACGGGTTTTGTCTCTTTTGTCGCCAACGTGACAATCGGCATTATGCTGGGGCGGCAAATCGACCGAAATCTGCTGAGGCGTCTCAGGATTCTCGCCCGCCCCGTTCTGCTGCAGGTCGTCGGAATGCTGACGCTTTCTCTTGCGTGCGGCGTCGCCATGCATTTGATGTACAGCAACGCCTCCGTTCCCACGGCTTTGATCAGCGGAGCCGCCGGCGGAATAACGGAAATGGCCGTCTTCGCCATGTCAATCGACGCCGATGCCGCCGTCGTCGTTTTTATTCAGTTGTTCCGGGTGGTTATTTTTCTCTTTTTGATTCCCTGTCTGTCCATCGTCGCCGAAAAAATCGAAAAGACGTCCCCCAAAATCTTTGCAAAAAAAGGCAAAAGAGCGGAAGAATACAGAAAAGCAGAGGCACGTTCCTCCTCATGCGGCAAAAAATTCGGCAAAAAGGATTATGCTCTTCTTACGGTTCTGGCTTTTGCCGGAGCGATCATCGGCATACGCCTTGAAATTCCCACCGGAGCCATGCTGGGAGCCATGTTCGGCTGCGGTCTTTTTTCCGTCTTCATCAACAAAAATTATTTTTTCGATGATCGACTGCGCAATATCGCGCAAATCGGCCTCGGACTCGTGATGGGGCAGCGGATGAAACCCCAGATTGTAAGCCAGTTGAGCGCGCTGTTTTTCCCCGCCATGGTCGTGACTGTCGTAATGCTGACGGGGTGCGTGTTGCTGGCCTTTTTTCTCTACAGGACGACCCCCTGGGATCTCACGACCTGTCTTTTATGTTCCGCGCCGGCGGGGATGAGTCAAATCGTCACGTTTGCCGACGAAATCGGCGTGGATCCCTTTACGGCAGCGGCGTTTCACACGGTCCGCAACGTCGGCATAGTCAGTCTGTATCCGTGGCTGGTCATGCCTTTCACATCCTGACCGACGGAATCTCCGAAATAAGCCTGAGGATTTATAAGACGTGCTGAAACGCGGGGCAAAGATACATTACGCGCTTTCACCGTAACTTTTCGGCATTCTCAAAACAGATTGTCATTTTTCTGCCGGCAATCAATGATCACGTCAATATATGCGGTTTCATTTTCAAAAATGTAGATTGCTTTATAGCGGTTGTGGAACAGGCATTTTCTGTATGTCTCTTTTGGGATTCCGGGAATATCCGTTTCGTCGGCATACGGAAACATGAGCGGGTTGTCGCCGATTCGCGCCGAGGCTGTTCGGAAGTCGGCGAGAAGATTTCGGGCGGCTTTGGAATCGACTCTGGCCATAAATTCGATATGCCGCGCCAGTGTCAGGTCCGCCCGACTCGAAAGTATAACGGCGTATTTACCGCGCCTCATTTTCAATTTTCCTGATAATCCGCTCCATATCAGAGGCGGCTTCTTCGGCAGATCGTCCGACATATCCCGACTGCCTCTCCATACGCGCGAAGGCTAGTTCGTCGAGAAGGCCGTTTCGGGGGTTGAGAGACAAAGAAAGAGGTACGGCATTTTCGCGGATAATTTGGTAAAAAAGCATATTGACGACTGTCGTCACGTTGAGCCCCAACTGCGAAAGAATAAGCTCTAACTGGTCTTTTACTCCAGATTCAACGCGGATACTTATGGTTGTGTCTTTCGGCACCCCGGATCCCCCCTTTCAATGTATATACATTGAAGCACAATGCAGAGCGGAAATCAAGAAAATCCTGACTTCATCAATAGAACAGCTTCAGGGGGAACGTCACCAGCTGAGGTACGAAGATGAAGAGAAGCAGCATGATGATCTCCGCGATGAGAAAGGGCATGACGCCCTTCACCACTTCCGGCAGGCGGATGTTGCTGATGCCGCACCCCAGATAGAGCACAGTGCCCACAGGCGGCGTGATCAGCCCGATGGTCAGGTTGAGCACCATGATGACGCCGAAATACGTGGGGTCGATTCCCGCGGCGATGATCACAGGGAACAGAATGGGGCCGAAGATCAGGAGGTTCGGCGTCAAATCCATCACCATGCCCATCACCAGCAGGAACACGTTAATGGTTAGCATCAATATCAGGGGGCGCTTCACGAGAGGCGACAGCAGCACGACGAACTTCGCCGGAATCTGCGCCATCGTCACCAGCCACCCGGCGGCCATGGCCGCCGCCACCACGAACATCACGACGCCCGTGCTCTTGGTCGCGTCGACGCAGACCTCCACCAGTCCGCGAAAATCCAGCTCCTTATACAGCAGCAGAGCAATGAGAAGCGCGTAGACCACCGCGAAAGCCCCGGCCTCCGTGGGGGTGAAGATGCCGCCCCGAATGCCTCCCACGATGATGACCGGCATGATGAGCGCGGGAATGGAATCCTTCAAAATGCGCCGGGCTTCTTCCTTCGTATAGGTTCGGGTGTCATTGTAACCGTCCTTTTTCACGTAGATTTTCCACGTGGCCATCAGGGCGATGCCCAAAAGGATGCCTGGAAAAATTCCGGCCATGAACATCTTTCCCACCGACTGGGTGACGGCCGCGCCCAGCACGATCATGGGGATGCTGGGCGGAATGATGGGCGCGATGACGGAACCGGCGCAGACGAGCCCCGTGGATCGGTCGGTGTTGTAGCCGTTTTGCCGCATGAGCGGGATCAGAATGCCGCCCAGAGCCGCCGCGTCAGCCACCGCGCTTCCCGAAAGCCCGGCGAAGATCATGCTGGCCAGCACCGCAGCATACCCCAGCCCGCCTCTGATGCGGCCTATGGTCAAATTCGCGAAGTCCACGATCCGCCTTGACAACCCGCCCTTGGACATCACCTCGCCCGCCAGCATAAAGAACGGAATCGCCATGAGCGAAAAGTTGTTCGTGCCCGCGATCATGCTCTGCGCCAACAGGTTCAAATTCCCGCTGCTGCCCAGATAAATCATCAGCACGTAGGCGCAGACGAACAGCGCGAATCCTATTGGGATACCTAGCGGAAGCGTCACCGCCAGCGTCCCCAGGAAAATGTATACCGGCGTCATGGCGCGGTCTCCCTGTTTTCGGCGGTTTTACCGGACCTGTACCCTGCAATGTGGCCCAACCCCACAAACGTCGTCCGGACGAGCATCGCCGCGGCGAGAACCAGTGAGGTAACGGTGATGACCCCCATGGGAATGCCGGAGGCCGGGCTCTTCAGCAGAGCGGTCGCCAGGAAATAACGCCAGGACCCCACCAGCAGAAGGCCGAGAATCGTCAGCACCACCGCGTCGCCAATCAACAGCACAATCAGCCGCGGGAGACCATGAAGCGCGTTGATCAGCACATCGACTCCCACGTGCTTGTTTTCATTGTAAGCCAGAATCGAGCCCAGGACGGAAACCCAAACGAAGGCGAACCGGGAAAGCTCTTCCGAAATGGGCCAGCCCGTGTTGAACAGATAGCGGGCGCTGGCGTTGAGAAAAATCATCAGCACCATGCTCAGCATCACCACAAACACGAGAACGTTGAAACACTTAGTGAAAAGGGAACGCTGTTTTTTTTCTTCGCTCAATTTCGTTCCTCCTTACTGCCGCCATCTCCGTTGGACGGCGGCAGTCGTCGTCACAGCTTTTTCAGTTTGAAGCCTGGTACTTGCGGATCATTGACACGACTTCTTCCGCGCCCTCTTTGCGGGAGAAGAAGTATTTGTAAACCGGCTCCTGAGAATCCTGCAGGGCTTTCCTGTAAGCCGCGTCCGGCTCCTGAATCTCGACGCCCTTCGCCTTCAGCCCGGCAAAGGCCTCATCGTCGGCCGCTTTGGAGATTTGCCAGTTGTAGGCCGCCGCTTCCTGGATGCTGCTGTCGAACGCCTTTTTCTGCGCGTCGCTCATGGCGTCGTAAAATGGCTTGTTGATGATCCAGAAGTTGGGGCTGAACATGTGGTTCGAGCGAAGCACGTACTTCTGCACTTCCCAGAAAGAGGAGGTGTAGATGGTCGGGGCCGGGTTTTCCTGACCGTCCACCACTTTCCCTTCGAGGGCCGTGAAGAGTTCGGACAAAGCCATGGGCACGGCGACCCCGCCCAACTGTTCCACCATCTGGATAAAGTGCGGAACGTTCGGAACGCGGATACGCTGGCCCTTGAACAAATCGATGCTGGCCATGGACTTGTTGGACGAGAACTGACGGAACCCGTTCACCGTGATGGCGGCGCAGTACATGTTCGCCTTCTCGGGAAGCAGGGCGGTGATAAATTTTCCAATTTCGCCGCGGAAAACACCCTCCGCGTCCTTCCATCCGTTGAAGAGGAACGGGGCTTCCGCGATGGCGATCTTCGGAACGAATTTTTCAATCATCGTACCCGAGGAACCCATCTCAATGATGCCCTGAGACACGCCATCGATAAAGACGTCTTCCGAACCGAGCTGGCTGTTGGAGTAAATCTCCACCGTGATGCTCCCGCCGGAGCGCTCCTCCACCAGTTCCTTGAACCTTTGAATGGCCAAATGCTGAGGATGTGTGTCCGCGTACCAGTGCGCGAACTTGATCGTAATCTTTTTCTCAGCCGCATCGCAGGCCGCCGCGCCGAAGACCATCGCGCACACAGCCAGAACCAGACAAATCCCAATGCCCTTCAAAAACCTTTTCGCCAACATTCCTTTTCCTCCTTCTGTATTTCCGTATTTCAAATCTTCTCTGAAACGGGCTAAAACGGACAGGGGATACCCTGAATGGAAGCGATCTCCCGTATCTCCTCCGTCGTTTTTTCGTTGGCCGGAATCTCCTCGCGGAATGGCCCCGCCTGCGCGTCTCTTTCCGGTTCTCCGTGGGTGTAGATTCGGGACTCGCCGTCCGCTTTCTCGGCGTCCCGCAGCTCCTGGAGCAGGGTGGACATATTTTTTCTGATAACTGCCTTGTCTCCAAAAATTCCATAGTCGAGGGCCATAAACCAGTGACAGATTCCGTTGTGATTTTTAACCTCGTTGACGTGAGGGGACGTGAGGCCGTTGGACAGGACGGCGGTGAAAATGTCCACCATCAGGGCGAATCCGTACCCCTTATGTCCGCCCGTCAGAGGGGAGGATCCGCCCAGGGGCGCGATGCCCCCGCCCAGGCGATTGGTGATGTTGCGCAGGACTTCCGCGGCGTTGGCGCAGGGCCGTCCCTGCGCGTCCACCGTCCACAGGTCGGGAATGGGCTTTTCGTTTTTGTTGTAGACCTCCAGCTTGCCCCGCGTCACGACGGTTGTGGCGGCGTCGAAGGAGAAAGGCAGCGGGTCGGCTGGCATTGCGAGGGCTATGGGGTTCGTGCCCAGCATGGCCCGTTTGCTGCCGGTGGGAACGCAAATCGCTTCCGTGTTCGTCATGGAGACGCCGATAAGGTCCCGTTCCACGGCCATGTTGCTGTAGTACCCCGCGATGCCGTAATGGTTGGAATTCCTGACGGTCACCATCCCGACGCCGTTTTTCTCAGCCTTCTCAATGGCGAGCCTGGCGGCCTTCTCCGCGACCACCTGCCCCATGGCTTTGTGAGCGTCCCACACCGCCGAAATGCCCGTCTCGAACAGAGTTTCCGGTTTGGCGTGAACGTCCACGCACCCGATGCCGATCTCCCTGTGGTAGCGCATCATGCGCTGAATGCCGTGGGACTCAATGCCGTATTGATCCGCACGGAGCAGCACGTCCGCGATAACGGCGCTCTCCTCGCGGCTAAACCCGTAACTCTCGTAAACCGCGACGCAAAACGACCGCATTTTTTCCACGTTCAGCATGACATAATTGGACATAAACTTTTTCCCATCTCCTTTGTGTTTCTCCGTTCCTTTTATCTTATCAATTTATCCCATCAATAAATTCGGCAACAGCATGGTGATGGCAGGGACATAGGTGACAATCAGCAGCGCCGCGAACAGAACCAGAAGAAACGGCACGATGCTTTTGGAAAGCTCCTCGAATTTAATATCCACGATGCCGCAGGCCACAAAGAGATTGATGCCCACCGGAGGCGTGATGAAGCCGATCGCCAGGTTGATGACGATGATCAGCCCGAAATGAATTTCGTTCACTCCATATTGAGCGACGATGGGGTAAAGAATGGGCGAAAGGATCAGAATGGCCGCGGTTGTGTCCATCAGGCAGCCCACCACCAGCAGGAACAGGTTGATGATCATCAGCAGGACGATTCTGTTGTTGGTGACCTGGTTCATGAACACCGTGAGCGCCTGGGGAATGCCCTCCAGGGTCATGATCTTCGCCAAAGCCGCCCCCGTGGCGACGATGATCAAAATTGTGGCGGTGGTGAGACAGGTATTCGCGAAATCCTCCGCGATTCTTTTCCAGGAGAGCTCCTTATACACGAAAAGCCCAACGACGAGTCCGTAAACGACCGCAACCACAGCGGCTTCCGTGGGCGTGAAAATTCCTCCGTAAATTCCGCCAAGAATGATTACGGGAACCATCAGAGCCCAAAAAGCGTTTTTGAACTCCCGCCACACCCGATGAAAGGAAAATTGCTGACCGTTTCCTACGTAGCCCAGCTTCCGGCTGTAATACACCGACAGAAGAATCAGAGCCAGCCCGCAGAGTATCCCCGGGAAAAAACCGCCCATGAACAGCCGGCTGATGGAGGAGGAGGTGGCGATGCCGTACATCACCATGGGAATACTGGGGGGAATGATGACGCCCAGACATCCGGAGGCCGCCACCAGAGCCATGGAAAACTTTTTGGAATAGCCTTTCTCGATCATCGCCGGCGCCATGATCGTACCGATGGCCGAAACGGTGGCCGGTCCGGAACCGGAAATCGCGCCGAAAAAGAGGCAGGTGACGACCGTGACCACGGCCAGACCTCCCGTTTTGTGCCCCACAAAAGAATCGGCGAAGCCGATCAGGCGTTTGGACAGCCCGCCGCCTTCCATAAGAGAGCCCGCCAGCACGAAAAAGGGAATCGCCATCAGAGGGAAGGAGTCGCAGGCGGCAAAGATGCTGGTGACAAGGTAGCCGATGGGCATTCCACCCACGAACAGAATATAGGCCAGAAGGGACAGGCCGATCGCGATGCCGATGGGGACGGTCAGAAATAAAAACAGCGCAAAGGAACCGAAAATTATCGCGGAAGTCATCCCATCACCCCTGTTTCGCTTCGGTAAGAGCGGCGTTCGCTCCTCCGTTTTCTTTTTTGTGCTGACGAATCAGCCTGACGATGCTCTGTAAAAGCCGGAAGGACATCAGGGTAAACCCGACGAAAATTGCGGCGTAGGGGAGACTCATGGGCATCCTCATGGCCGGGGATTTTTGTTTCATGACGAACATCAGGCGATGCAGCATCAAAAACCCCTGATAGGAGAACACCACCGTGAAAATAAAACACAGGAAATTCGATATGACCCCCAGGATAAAACGTCCTTTTTCTTTGAAAAGGAGCATTACCGCGTCGATTTTGATGTGCCGGTCCTGCTTTACCGCGTAACTGCAGGAAATGTAGATCAGCCAGATGTAGGCGTATCGCGCCAGTTCCTCCGTCCAGGAGAGCGGAAGGCCCGTCATTCGAAAAACCACCTGACAGGCAATCGCGAAGACCATCACCGCCAGGATGAAGATGCAAAAATATTTTTCGAGATTGTCATCCAAAAATTTTAGAAATTTCATTACTCCCGCCTCCTGAAAAAGGGCCGGCCGACAAAAATCGGCGGCCCCACGTTTTTCCCAGATTCACCGCTTTTATTTTTTGTTGAGGCGGGCGATTTCCGCCTGATATTTCTCCAAATTGCCGGCGAGATGGGGGTACTCTTTTTTAAACCAGTCGTAAACCGGCGTCACCAGCGTGCCAAAAGCGGCTCTTTCCTCCGGAGTGAGAAAAATATACTGAATTTTTCCGCCCGCCGTCTTTTGGTCCGCGGCCTCATTTTCGGCAGCCAGCTTCCGGGCATAGGCTGTGGCTTCCGCCATGCACTCCTCGTACAGCTTTTTGATGTCCGCGGGGAGCCCCTGATAGAAATCCTCGCTCACCTGGTAAATGTCATAGTCAAAAGTGTGATTCAGATCACACATGTACTTTTGGACCTCGTAGAACTTGTTGGTGACGAAAATGGCCACAGGGTTGTCCTGACCGTCGATGGTCCCCTGCTGCAGAGCGGTGAACAGCTCCGCGAAGGAGATGGGCGTGGGCTGCGCTCCCAGGCTTTCGAAAGTGCGGATGTAAAGCGGATTTTCCATGACGCGGATTTTCAGTCCCTTGAGGTCGGCGGGGGTTCTGATCGTCCTTTTGTTGTTGCTCAGCTGACGGAATCCGTTTTCATGCCAGCCGATGATCCGCACGCGTATTTCTTTGGCGATTTCCTCCGTGAGGGCTTTGCCGTACTCTCCATCAATGAACTGGAAAGCGATTTCCCGACTGGGGAAAAGGAAAGGCAGGGAAAGAGGCATGGCCTTGTCCGTAAAACCGGCTATCGCCGCGATGGAGTTATCGCACATCTGCACCATATTGACCTGAAGCGCCTCGATCAAATCCCGGGGGCCGCCGATCTGGTTGTTGGGATAGATGTCAACCTGCACTCTGCCGCCGGAACGTTCTTCGATGATTTGTTTGAAGTAGACCATGCCTTTGGTGATATAATGCGTCTCCGGCACTGTTCCGCCATATTTGATCATGATCTTTTCGGCCGCCGCGGCAACAGAGGGCGCGCACACGAGAATTACGACGAAAACCAAAATACACGCCATACGAACGACAGATCTCTTCACTCTTCAACATCTCCCTTTTGAATTTGCGTTTCGTTCACAAATTGGTCATGTTTCTCCTGACGTTCCAGAAAAGCGCAAGTCCGTGTATTTTCTGCAGTGCATGGATTTGGTTCGGCGACTGCCCTGAAATACGGTCTGTGAAGCGAGGGCCGACCCGTTTAACGACGGCCCTCGTCTCCTGCCTGTTCGCTGTTCTTATTTTCCGTTGAGGCGGGCTATTTCGGCCTGATACTTCACCACGTTCTCCGCAAGGTGGGGATATTCTTTTTTGAACCAGTCGTAAACCGGCGTCACCAGCGCGCCAAAAGCGGCTCTTTCCTCCGGAGTGAGGAAGGTATACTCTATTTTTTCTCCAGCCGTCTTCTGGTCCGCGGCTTCATTTTCCGCCGCCAGTTTCCGTGAATACGCGGTGGCTTCCGTCATGCACTCCTCATACAGCTTTTTGATGTCCGCCGGGAGCCCCTGATAGAAATCCTCGCTCACCTGATAGATAAGGAAATCGAAGGTGTGGTTCAGGTTGGACATGTATTTTTGCACTTCAAAGTATTTGTTGGCGACAAAAATGGCCACGGGGTTGTCCTGACCGTCGATGGTCCCCTGCTGAAGAGCGGTGAACAGCTCAGCGAAGGAAATGGGCGTGGGCTGGGTTCCCAGGCTCTCGAAGGTACGAATGTAAAGAGGACTTTCCATAACGCGAATTTTCAGTCCCTTGAGGTCGGCGGGAGTTTTAATTGTCCGTTTGTTGTTGCTCAACTGACGAAATCCGTTCTCGTGCCAGCCGATGATCCGCACCCGCATTTCTTTGGCGATTTCCTCCGTGAGGGCTTTGCCGTACTCGCCGTCGATGAATTGGAAAGCGACTTCCCGGCTGGGGAAAAGGAAAGGCAGGGAAAGGGGCATGGCCTTGTCCGTGAACCCTGAGATTGCCGCGATGGAATTGTCACACATCTGCACCGTGTTGAACTGCAGGCCTTCGATCAAATCCCGGGGACCGCCGATCTGGTTGCTGGTGTAGACGTCGACCTGCACTTTGCCGCCGGAACGCTCCTCCATGATCTTTTTGAAATAGAACATGGCCTTGGTGCTGTAGTGCGTCTCCGGCAGGGTTCCGCCGTACTTGATCACGATCTTGCCATCGGCAGCCGAAGCAGGGTACGCAAAAATCACAGCCATCACGCAAAACAACAAAACAAACGACACGCGAATTCCAGTTTTCCTCATTTCTCGCACCATCCTTTTTTTGATTTTGCAGCCAACTAATTTTGCACTCATCAAATGATATATCCGCAAAACTTTCTTTTTCGTATTTGCGGATTCGGGACAGTCGGTAAGTTTTTATTCAGGAAATCCGGTCGAAGTCATTATAACATGAAGCAGTCTGTGGCATGGAAAATGTACGGAAAAAGCCCGCGGAAAAGTCATGTTTTCCGCGGGCCGCCCGTCACATCGAAGTCCTCACGCTGAAACTCTTACCTTGAATTCACTTTATCGCTTCGAAGCCCTGCTTCAGGTCATAGAGAATGTCGTCGATATGCTCCGTGCCGATGGAAAGACGTACCGTGTTCGGCTTGATGCCCCCCGCAAGCAATTCGCTCTCGCTCAGCTGGGAGTGCGTGGTGGAAGCGGGATGGATGACCAGAGACTTTACGTCCGCCACGTTGGCGAGAAGGGAAAAGAGGTGGAGCTCCTCGGTGAATCTCTTCGCCTTTTCCGCGTTTCCTTTGAGCTCGAAGGTGAAGATCGTCCCGCCGCCTTTGGGGAAATATTTATTATAGAGTTTATGGTCCCGATGTTCCGGCAGGGACGGATGGTTGACCTTCTCCACCTGGGGATGTTTTGCCAGCCATTCCACCACTTTGAGGGTGTTTTCCACGTGACGCTCCACGCGCAGGGACAGCGTTTCGAGCCCCTGAAGGAACAGGAAGGCGTTGAAGGGGGAAAGAGCGGAGCCCGTGTCCCGAAGCAGCGTCGTCCTCGCTTTGATGATATAGGCCAGGTTTTTCACCGCATCCGTAAAGACGACGCCGTGATAGCTGGGATTGGGCCTGCTCAGGCCGGGGAATTTGTCGTTCTGCGCCCAGTCGAATTTGCCGCCGTCCACGATGACGCCGCCGATGGACGTGCCGTGGCCGCCGATGAACTTCGTCGCGGAATGAACCACGATGTCGACCCCGTACTCAATGGGGCGCAGCAGGTAAGGCGTGGCAAAGGTGCTGTCCACGATGACGGGAATGCCGTGCCGGTGAGCGATGGCCACCACCGCTTCAATGTCCACGATGCTGGCGTTGGGGTTCCCCACCGTCTCGAAGTACAGCGCCTTCGTGTTGGGTTTTATGGCGCGCTCGAAGTTCGTGGGGTCGCTGCCGTCGATGAAGGAGACGTCCACTCCGTTGTCCTTGAAGGTGTTGGCGAAAAGATTGTACGTGCCGCCGTAGAGCTGGTTGTCCGATACGATGTGGTCCCCGTTTCTCGCGATATTCTGAATCGCGTAGGTGACGGCCGCGGCTCCGGAGGCGGTGGCCAGCGCGGCAACTCCCTTCTCCAGCGCCGCAATGCGCTTCTCGAACACATCCCAGGTGGGGTTCATGATCCTCGTGTAGATGTTTCCCGGTTCCACCAAAGCAAAGCGGTCTGCGGCGGACTTCGACGACGGAAAAACGTAAGATGTCGTCTGATAAATAGGCACAGCCCGGGCGTCGGTGGCCGAATCCGGTTTTTCCTGTCCCGCGTGAATCTGAATCGTTTCAAATTTGTAATTTCTCTCTGCCATGATAAATCTCCTTCTCGCTAAATAAAATTCACTTCCATTCCGTTCCTTTGAGCCGAAATTTTGCAGGTGATAAAAGCCCGTTCCGGTTACAGCCTCCTCTCCGTACCGTTTTTTATCGTCTCCGGCGGAACAGGCCATGACGCAAACTCCACAGGGATAGCGCATTTCGTTGCGCAGAAACTGGTGATACTTCGCGCATTTGTATTTTTCCATGTCGGCAATGGGAATGTCGGTCCGGGCCGTGAAGGCCCCGATGGGACAGGCCGCCGCGCATCGCCCGCAGGAGGAGCACAGCTCCTTTTTGATCATGGGAGAAGGGGGCAGATCCGCGTCGGTAATGACCGAAACGAGACGGATTCGCGGACCGAACTTCGGGGAAATCAGGCAATGGTTGGCGCCGATGGTTCCCAGCCCGGCGTACTTTCCGGCCAGCACCTGCGAAAACGCCGCCTCCGGTTTTTCCACCAGAGCGCCAATTTCGCCGTAACCGTCCCGGGGGAAAAAGTGCGCCCTGAAACCGAGGGAATCCAGCAGGACGGCAAGCCGGTAAGCGGCCTCATCCAGAAGGCGGTTGGCGGTGTTGTAAAGCTCAGAATACAGGTTGGAGGGGGTTGTCACGCCCATGGGAAGAAAGATTGGCACACCTCCCACAATCACGTTTTTGCTCCAGGGCCATATATTGGAGGGAAAATAGTTTTCTCTTGGCTCCGATGCCCTCGGGGCGCCGGGAAGGACGGGCGCGGCGGCGGAGCCCTCCTCCCAGCGTTTCACCGGAGCGACGCCGAGAAGGGTCAATCCCAGATTCCGGGCTTCGAGAAAAATTTTCTTTTTGAGTTCCTGTCCGCGGCTCGTCATCATTTACGCTTCTTTCTGTA
>JAISUO010000035.1 GCA_031272035.1 Synergistaceae bacterium | reverse complement strand
GCTTTTTACGGTCTTCGGTGTCAGATCCTTCCTGCCCATTGGTATCGTCGTTTTACCCTGTTTCGTCGGATGTCTGAAGTGCCTGTGACTTCCTCGCTGGTTTATCGCGTACCATCCATCTGCTTTTATCATCGCCTCTGCCTCGTCGGAGCTGATCTTTACCGCCACCCTTCTGTTGATGGTAAAATAACACGTGCTAAAATACGTGTCAATAATTTTTTAGAAAAAGAGAAAAAAACACACAGGATGAGCGGCGGTCAGGACTTGGAAAAATAATTCCTGCTATAAATTTGTCGCATTTTACCATAGACTGACATGATAATATAACAATATGGAAAAGAAATAAATTTCCCGTGTGAGGTGTTGTGTGATGAGGTGTTGTGCGATGTGGAAACAGCTGGTTGTTCTGTCGGTTGCGGCGCTGTGTCTGGTGAACGTTTCCGGAGCGGAGGCCGGCGGGCGTTTGGATCGCGTCCTGGAAAACAAAGTCCTTCGGGTGGGGACGCCTGGGGATTACCGTCCGTTTTCCATGCGGGTCGATGGGAAGTACGAAGGCCATGACATCGACGTGATTGAGCTGATGGCCCGGGAGCTGGGCGTCAAAGTGGAATACGTGGCCACTGCCTGGAAGGACCTGCTGGGAGATCTGGCGGCGGACAAATACGACGTGGCCCTCGGCGGCATTACGCAGACCCTGGCCAGGACGGTGAAGGTGGACTTTTTGCCTTTTTACGCTCCTTTTGGCAAGGTGGCCCTGGTGCGGGCGGAAGATAAGGACAAATTCAGGACCCTGGAGAGCCTGAATCAGGCAAATGTGCGAGTCATCAAAAATCCGGGGGGGACGAACGAGAAATATGTGCTGGAAAATCTGACGAAGGCCCAGGTTTCCACCCACGAAAAGAACGCCGAGATTCCCGGCCTGATTGCGGAGGGCAAGGGGGATGTCATGATCACCGAAACCTACGAGGCCCTGCTTTACAGCAAAAAAGACCCCCGGCTCTACGCGGCGTTTGTGGACGCCCCTCTGACGCCCACGTCCTTCATGGGATTCATGCTGCCTCTGGACGACCCCGATTACATTCGAGTGATGAAATTTGTGTGGAACGAACTGGCGCTTCGCGGCGAGCTGGATCTGTGCGCGCAGAAGTGGCTGAAGTAGCGAGGGAAATTCTGCTTGCAATTATTTCTGGAGGGTGATAGCATCCCTCCGTTAGTTTGGAAATTTCTGCGGAGGGAACTTCGGCAGAAACGATAACAGCACATCGCTCGCAATATCCGGGGACGAATGTGAGGACAACGATGGCTATCCTGACGGGGATAGCTATTTTTCCTTTTTCATTCCGAACGAGTGAACAAAGGAGTCATGTGCCGAAGGGAGGACTGGGAGTTGTCGCCCAAAGGGATTCATTTCATTGTAGAGGCGTCAGGGTGCGGTGAGGTCATTTCCGACGTCGCCCGGTTGCAGGATATTTTGGTTGAGGCCGCGAAACAGGCCAACGCGCAGGTCTGGTCGGTGTCGTTCAATCGTTTCCCGCCGGAAGGCGTCAGCGGAGTGGTGGTCATCAGCGAATCGCATTTGTCGGTGCACACCTGGCCGGAGGTCAATTATATGGCCCTTGACATTTATACCTGCGGAGAAAAGAGTATGCCTTTCAAAGCGGTGGAATACGTTCTCAAAATGATCGACGCCAAGCGCAGCCATATCACGGAGATCACGCGCGGTATCGATGACAACGACGAAGTCTTTTATCATTCTTTCGTCACCTGGGAGGAAATTCTGAGAAAGAACGGCGCTTCCGGCGAGTAATACCAATTCCGGAGCGGTGAACGTCCGATAACTGACATGCCGCTGGCGCGTCAGAACGGAAAAGAGTCTTTCATGCGTGTGAGACGGCAGACAAAATACAGCGTCCGCTTGCACGGGCGCTGTCGTTTTCGAAAACAGGGACGGAAACCAGTTTGCTTTCAATCGAGAGTTAATGAAGAAGCTAATGTTTGAATATCATTGCTTTGAGATGTTCTGGTTTTTCTCAGCGGCTTTTTACATAAGCGTCCATCGGCCGCACCAGGTACTGTGCGTCAGGCATTTTATCGGTGGAGATGTAACCGGCCGGCGAGTCGATGAGGACGGGAATACGGTTGACGATGTCGGCGCAGGTGAGTTCTACGGTGGCGGGCTTGTTGACGACGATGGTGGTTTCCGGTTCACCCTGGAAAGTCCAGATGTTGGTGTCAAATTCCCCGGGCGCGTAGATTTTCCCGATGGATTCCGTTTCCAGCGTAATGCCTTCCGCCGTCTCGGTGGTGACCACCGACGCCATGCCGGTGGCGTATCCCGCTTTCACCGTCATGCCCAGCGTGTCGGAGTGCAGGTCGGTGTCATGGGTCATGGGAACGTTCTTCTGGGTTTGGGACCTGATCGTCAGTCCCATCCTGCTGGCGAGCCATCCGTTTTGGTTCCACATGTAGGAGGGAATCCACTCTTCTTTTTTGACCAGTTCGTCGATTTGCTCCGAGGTATAGTCGTTGTAACCTCCAAGTTTTTTGTGGAACTCCTCCAGGGAGAGACCGGCGCCGTGCCCCTCCGCCAGCGCGATTCCGTAATCTTCCACGTTGTAGCTGCTGCTTCCCTTAATCTTTGTGATTTTGTGCATGGTCGCCGCGAGGGTGGTAATGAGAACGCCCCAGTACATGTCGGGATAGCCGCTTCCGGCGAGGGTGCAGTTTCCGGCCTTTGCTTTGGCGTCGAGCTCCGCCGCCAGACGCGGAGATGAATTCCAGGGATACAGACTCTCTTCACAGGTGGAGATGGCGTTGACCCCGTTTGCGGCACAGACGGAGAACGCTTCATAGATTTCGGCGACGATGCTGCGGGTGGCGACGATGCACACGTCCGGCTTCGTCTCTTTCAGAACTGAGTCGGCCTTCTTCGCGTCGGAAACCACAACTCCGGTTTTGTTCGGCAATCCGGCGATTTCGCTGATGTCCTTCCCTATGACCGCCGGATTCATGTCGAACGCGGCAACCGGCGCCGCACCTTTTTCCATGGCGTACCGTATGAGATATTTGCCCATTTTTCCGCATCCGTACTGCGCGAATCGAATCGTCCTGCCCATGTTTGAACCTCCTTCAAATAATTGTGAAGCGAAATAAAATTGTTTGATATATATAACACAGCAGAATTAAGAAAACAAGGTGAATTCCCGCAAAACGGTTCATGGCTCCTGATGGACGCCCTCCTGGAGGGAAGATCCTTTTTGTTCCACCAGCGCCGTCAGAGTGGGGTAGTCCGTTTTGCCCGACCCCAGCAGAGGCAGGGCGGGCACGACGATGATTTTGCGTGGAAGGGCGACTTCCGCAAACCCGGCCGCCCTCAGGAAAACCACCAGATCTTCCCGAATCGCGTCCTGTTTTTCGGTGACGAGAACCACCTGTTCCCCTCGACGCTCGTCCTGCGCGGTGACGACGGCGTGCCGGGAGCCCGGCCACAGAAGGTCGATTTCCTCCTCCAGTGCCGTCAGGGAAACCATTTCTCCCGCCACCTTGGCGAAGCGTTTTGCCCGGCCCTGGATGGTGAGAAAACCGCTTTCGTCGATAGCGATAATGTCCCCCGTGTCGTACCACCCGTTTTCCGGAGGCTGAATTTTTCCGGGGAGGTCGGGTTTCACGTATCCGAGCATGACGTTCGGTCCGGAAATGAACATGCGGCCGCCCCTGTCGATGCCGGGGACGAGATCAAGCCGGCTCCGTATCTCCGGCATCAGCCGCCCCACGGTCCCCACCCGGAACTGCAGGGGCGTGTTGGCCGACACGATGGCCGCCTCCGTGGTGCCATAGCCCTCAATGACCCGTATGCCGAATTTTTCTCCCCAGAGGCGCTGTGTGCGCTCGCGCAGTTTTTCCGCGCCGGCGAAAACATAACGAACCCTGTAAAAGTCGTAGGGATGGGCGTTACGGGCGTAGCCGTAAAGAAACGTGTCCGTCCCGAACAGAATCGTCGCGTCGATGTCATAGGCCACCAGAGGAATCAGGCGATAATGCAGGGGAGTGGGATAGTAAAAGGTTTTAATACCGGTCAGAAGGGGCATCAGGGTGCCGACCACGTATCCGAAAACGTGAAACATGGGCATGGCGTTCATCACCACGTCGCCGGGGCAGAAGTCGATGGAGGCGATGAGCTGGTTGCGGTTGGCGACAATGTTGGCGTGACTCAGAACGACTCCCTTGGGAGAACCCTCCGATCCGGAGGTGAAAAGGACCACCGCCGGGGCGTCCGGGTTGCCGGCGGCCTGGGAAGGCCTCATGAAGCGCGTCTGAAGCCACGCGGCAAGTTTGGTGAAGATGTCGACGGCGGCGGCGATTTCCTCCAGCCAGACAACTTTGAGACCGGCCTTTTCCATCTCGCCGATGAGAGGGGCGAACTTCCCCGCCTCCACGAAGCGGCGGGAGGTTACGATCGTGGTGATTTGAGCGGCCTCGCAGCAGGACAGGATATTTTTGGCCCTGGCCGTATAATTCAGCATTCCGGGGACGCGCCCCAGGCGGGAGAGGCCGAGGGTGAGGGCCACCGTCGGCACACTGCCCGGCAGAAGGATCCCCACGCATTCGTTTTTTCGTGTGATGGACCGGAACTGTCCCCCCAGCGCCAGGGCCGCGGCGATCATCCGGTCGTAGCTGACGGTTTGACGCCCCGCGTCGGTGGCGATCTGCCATTTGCGTCCGTACAGCCTGCGAGCCTCCAGTACGGCCTGAAAAAGGGTTTTGCGGTGGCTGGAGGCGTCGAAGGCGCTGTCCCGCATCATGTCGTGCAGAAACAGGTGGATTCTCTCGCGCCGCTTGCGCCCCCGAAGGTCCGCCGGCAGGTCCAGCCGACGCGGAGGCAGAAAGGTCAGAGTTATTTTCGGGAACCAGCGCAGGGGATACTTTCCCTTCAGATAGGAAAATTTTGAAAACTGAGCTCCTTCGATGTGCAGGGGGAGCAGGATCGCGTTGGTTTTGTCCGCCAGCATGGCGGCGCCGTCGTATATTTTCATCATGCTGCCTGTGGTGCTGATGCGACCCTCGGGGAAGAAGACGCAGTGCTCGTCGTTTTTGATCGCGGCGGCTAAACTCTTCAGGGCGAAGGGGTTGGTGGGGTCGATGGGCCAGGAACGAATGAGGGCCAAAAACGGCTTTGTCCAGCTCCAAAGGCGCGCGACGAAGAGGTTGACGGCAAAAATGGGTTCCCGTGGCAGAAACAGAGCCACCAGCGCGGGATCCAGCAGAGAAACGTGATTCGGAAGAATCAGAACCCGATCTCCGGCGGCTTTGTAGTGCTCCCATCCACGGATCTCCACCCGAAAGAGCGCCTTCAGAATGAGTTGTCCCGCCCTGAGAAGCCCTTTTTTGAAACAATGCGAAAAACGGGAACAGAAGGAACCTGTGGACGACGGCATTACAGCGCCCCCCTTTGCTGAAGCTGATCGCGCACCGTCCGGCGAATGATGACGGCGGCGGCGATGGTCAGAACGGCCATGACGAGAAAGATATGCGGAATGGACAAACCCGCCACCAGCAAAAGGCTTGTCCCAACGGCGGAGAGAACCATAAAAAGGGAATCGGAGATGTTGGCGCAGGCGATGACTCCGGCCACCTGGGATTCGTCGCTGCGATTCTGGATGATGGCGTAGAGCGGGACGATGTAGAGCCCCCCAAAAAAGGAGATGGCGAACAGGGAGGCCACAATTCCCCAGTTTTTGGCCGAGCTCAGGAACGTCACGATGCCGATCTCGGCGAAGTTCGCGGGGAGGGGATCGCGAAGACTGACGAAGTACAGCAGAACGCTGGCGATGGACATGCCCACCGCGGCCCAGGGGACGTAGCGTCCGGAAACCTCGCCCTTCAGGAGTCCGTTGCAGGCCAGAGAGCCCGTGCCGATTCCCACGGAAAACACCGCCAGAAAAAGCGTCGCCACCTGCTCGTTGGCGCCGATGACGAGTTTCGCGTAGGTGGGAAACTGGGAGAGGAAGGTGGTCCCCACCAGCCAGAACCATGAAATTCCAAGAATGGAGAGAAAAATGTCCCGCCTGGGGAGTACGTTCGCGATAATTTTCAGAGTTTCGGCGATGAAGTTGGGGGAGGGTTTCAGGTTGGGATCGATGGGAACCGTCTTCGGAATGAACCGGCTGGCTACCCAGCCCGCCGTCGCAATGGAGACGACGAGGACGCTCACCAGATGAACGCCTCCGCTGCGCAGAATGATGAGGCCCCCGCAGAGCGTTCCCGTCAGAATGGAAAGAAACGTCCCCATCTGGATCAGTCCGTTGGCGGCCACCAGCTGGTCTTCCTTCAGGTGCTGGGGCAGAATGCTGTACTTCAGCGGCCCGAAGAAGGTGGACTGGGCCCCCATCAGAAACAGAACCACCATCAGCAGCGCGATGCTGTGAAGGTAGAAACCGGCGGCGGCTCCGGCCATGACAATGATTTCGGCGATTTTGACGATCTGAACCAGCCAGGACCGTTCATACTTGTCGGCGAGCTGTCCCGCCGTGGCGGAAAACAGAAAGAAGGGGAGGATGAATATGCCACCGGCCACGTTCACCAGAATGCGGGAATCATATCCGGATCGTTCGGCGAGGCGATAGGTGATCAGCATGACCATGGCGCTCTTGAAAAAATTGTCGTTGAACGCGCCGAGAAACTGCGTCAGAAAGAGCGGCGTGAAGTTGCGGGTTCGAAAAAGAGCGAACTGGTTCTGCGCCGTACGGTTATTTTGTGTATTTGAAGTCAAATTCAAACATCTCCCTGCGTAAACGTGTAAAATAGCATCGTCTTATTATAGCTTTTATGGAGGTGCGTCGCCTTGAGCCTGATGCTCTATAACGACCTTACAAAAGAAAAAGAAGCGTTTGTCCCCGTGCAGGAAGGACATGTCGCCTTTTACAGCTGCGGTCCTACGGTTTATGATTATTTTCACATCGGCAACGCGCGCCCGTTTATCGTGTTCGACGTTCTGCGCCGATATCTGGAGCACGCCGGTTACAAGGTCACCTTCGTCCAGAACTTCACGGACATCGACGACAAGATGATCAACCGCGCCAACGCGGAGGGCATTACGGTTTCCGCTCTGGCGGACCGGTTTATCGAGGAGTATTACAAAGACGCCGACGCTCTGGGGATTCGTCGGGCCACGGTTGCTCCCCGGGCCACGGCCCATATGGAAGAAATTATCACCCTTATCCAAAAAATCATTGAAAAGGGACACGCCTACGAGGTCAAAACCCCGTCGGGGAACAGCGATGTCTACTTCGACGTTCGGAGTTATCCCGCCTACGGCAGGCTCGTCCGGCAGAGCATCGACGAGATGGAAAGCGGCGCCCGGGTGGAGGTGGGAGAAATAAAGAGGGATCCTCTGGATTTCGCTCTCTGGAAGGCGGAGAAGCCGAAAGAGCCCTCCTGGGACAGCCCCTGGGGCAAAGGGCGGCCCGGCTGGCACATTGAGTGCAGCGCCATGTCCATGCAGTATCTGGGCGAGACGATCGACATTCACTCCGGCGGTGTGGACCTGACCTTCCCTCATCATGAAAATGAAATCGCCCAGGCCGAGGCCGCCACGGGAAAGCCCTTCGTGCGCTACTGGCTGCACAACGGCTTTTTGCTGATCGACAGAGAAAAAATGTCCAAATCTCTCGGCAACTTTATGACCGCCCGGGCGGCCCGTGAAAAATATCCGCCCCTCGCGATACGTCTTTTCATGCTGAGCGCCCACTATCGTTCCCCCATCAACTTCGCGCCCGACGGGCTGGAGCAGGCGGTGGGCGGCGTGACCCGTCTGCGCAATTCCTGGTCCGACCTGATGTTCGGACGCTCTTCCCGCTGCGGCGAGGCCCCGGATGTGGACGTGTCCGCCTTTGTCGCCGAACTGGAAAAGCTCGATGCCGCTTTTTTTGAGGCGATGGACGACGATTTCAACACGGCCGCCGCCGTTGGCGTTCTTTTCGAAGTGGTACGGCTGATCAACACCTGGCTGAAAAACCACGCCGTCCTTCCCGCCGGATTTTTCGAAGCTGCCGAGGCGGAAATGCGTAAACTGGACGATATTTTGGGAGTCGTCGGCATTGAAGAACCTGGCATTGAAGAATCTCAGGATGCGGAAAACGGCGAAATCGAGGGGCTGATCGAAGAACGCAACGCGGCCCGGAAAGCCAAAAACTTCAAACGGTCCGACGAAATTCGGGATGCTCTGCTGGCCCGAAACATTGTCCTGGAGGACACTCCCTCGGGGACGAAGTGGAAACGAAAATTATAATAAAGCGAAAATTGCAGGGGTTTTATGCTGAAATTATGAAAACAGTTGCTATATCTGACATCAATATTCTTCGGGTGATTCACAGAGACACGCAAAAGGTTTCGTATGGCTGCAGTCAGGAGTGGTTTGCGACGGAGTGGCAAAGGCGGGCGGGCTGCGGCCCTTCCGTCGCTTCCAACATTTTCCTGTATTTATCGAGAACCCGTTTCCCCAAAAGCGGGAAGCCTCCCGTCTACAGAGAGGATTTCGCCGCGCTGATGGAATACGTCTGGGGATACGTGACGCCGGGGCAGCAGGGGATCCCCGAGACGAAAATGCTCCGTGAGGGGATGGAAACCTGCGCCGAAGCGAAGGGCCTGGTTCTGGAATCCTGTGTCTGCGATGTTCCCGAAGCGGTGACGGCGCGTCCCTCCACGGCGGAAATCACGTCATTTCTGGAAAATGCCCTTGGCCGGGACGCGCCGGTGGCCTTTCTCAATCTCTGCAACGGGGAGGAAAAGAACCTGGACCGGTGGCACTGGGTGACGATCGTTTCCCTGGAGCGGGACGTGTCGGAAAAAATTTTTTTGCACGCGCTGGACGGCGGAGTGGTAAAAACCATCGACCTGACGCTCTGGCGCGACACGACCACCTGCGGCGGCGGCTTCGTCTGGTTCGACCCTGTGAAGAAAACGGGAACGGGGAGTTATGAATTGTGAATTATGAATGATAAATGATGCCCGTTTACTTTCAATGTTGAAAACCGGCGGCGAATAAAGCCGGAACCGTGTGAAGCATCCGCCCTGAACCCGCGGTGAGGGCTCTGTCTGAAATAATAAAATTGACGCCTGTTCTTCGTCATGTTATGCTTTGTTCAGACAGTGAAACAATACAAAAAGAAGACAGGAACTTTTCATATCGTTCGACGGGGCGTGGGAGACTGTTATGAACATTTTCCTCCAGGCGTGTATGAACGGATTGCTCATTGGTGGATTTTATTCTCTGATGGGCATGGGGCAGAACATCATTTTCGGGGTCATGAAAATCATCAATTTTTGTCATGGTGAAATGTTGATGACGGGCATGTATATTACATTTGCCTGTTTCACTTATCTGGGCATCGACCCCTATCTTGGAGTTCCGCTGGTGGCTGTCCTCATGTTTATTTTGGGCGGAGCGATACAGCACACGCTGATTACCCCTTCCCTGGGAACCCGAAGTTTTACCAATCTGCTTTTTCTGACGGTGGGGCTGGGCATTCTGTTTCAAAACCTGGCGCTGGTCATTTTTTCTTCCAACTACCGGACCATCTCCACTCCCTACTCCACGCAGACGGTGCACTTGGGCATGGTCACCATGGCGCTGCCGAAACTCATCAGTTTCTTTGCGCTGATCGTCGTGTCCGTGGCGCTGTTCTGCTTTCTGAAGTACTCCACGCCGGGCAAACAGATCCGGGCGGTCTCCCAGAACCCGCTGGGCGCTCAGGTGGTGGGCATCAACGTGAAAATGACCTACGTCATCACCTATGGCATTGGAGTGGCTCTGGCCGGGATCTCCGGAGCGCTGCTGACGCAGTTTTACATCATCTATCCCATGGTGGGAACCAACTTTGGTCTCCGGGCTTTGATCGTGGTGGTGGTCGGCGGACTGGGAAGCATCCCGGGCGCTTTTGCGGCGGGCATTTTCCTGGGCCTTCTGGAAACCCTGAGTTCTCTTCTGGTTGGACCATCTTTCAAGGATCTGGTGGTTTTTCTGACGTTCATCGTCATCCTGGTGGCGCGTCAGGAAATGATACTGCGGAGGGCCTGAACGATCCCTCCAAATCGTTTACCTGAGAGGAGAGAGACAATGAACGCAGTCCGTGGAGATCGGTACCGGGCAAGAACGGCCTTGGCCGCGGGGGTGGCCCTGCTTGTCGCGCTGCCGCATTTTCTGAAGGGGAACCCCTACATCATCAACGTGTTCATCCTGATCTTCTATATGTCCACCATCTCCATGGCGTGGAACCTGCTGGGAGGCATGACGGGGCAAAATTCCCTGGGGCACGCGGCGTTCATGGGACTGGGGGCCTATATTTCCACCCTGTTCGTCGTGAAGACCGGAGGATCGCCGTGGGTGGGACTTCTGCTCGCCATCGTTCTCACCGGACTTATCGCGGCAGTGGTGTTTTATCCCTGCTTCATCCTGCGAGGCCCATATTTTACGCTGGTGACCATCGCTTTCGGCGAGGCTGTACGCCAGTGCATCATCAACTGGGACTACGCCGGCAAGGCGATGGGAATTGCCCTGCCCTTCGGGCGCGACTCCCTGCGGTATTTCCGGTTCATGAGCAAAATTCCCTACTACTACGCCGCGTTGCTCATGCTGGCGGGCACGTATCTGCTTATGAAAAAAATTGACAACTCGAAGCTGGGTTTCGCGCTGAAAACCATCCGCGAGGACGAGGACGTGGCGGCGTCCATCGGAATCAAACCTCTGAAGTACAAGGTTGCCGCTGTGGTTATCAGCTCAATGATCGCCGCCATGGTGGGCTTTTTTTACGCGTCCTACAACCGTTATATCGATCCCGACCTGATGATGCAGGCCTACTCCGTGGAGTTCGTCCTTCCCGCCATTGTGGGCGGCGCTGCGTTCGTGGAGGGTCCGCTCATCGGAGGATTCCTTTTGATCTCCGTGTCGGAGTATCTGAGAAACAAATTCGGCGGCGTTCTGCCTGGTATCAACCTGATCCTCTACGCCATCATCCTGCTGGTGGTGATACGGTTCCGCCCGACGGGCATCCTCGGATGGTACCATGGAAGCAACCTGAGTCGACGGGTGGATTTCTGGCTGCTGGGCAGGACGGCTGACGCCGAAGAAAGCGACAGGCGGTGCTGAGTGTATGACGGACCCGATCATTGAAGCGCGGCATATAACGAAGAGCTTTCGCGGGCTGAAGGCGGTGAACGACGTGTCGTTTACGGTGAAGCCCGGCGGGATCACCGGAATGATCGGCCCCAACGGCGCGGGTAAAACCACCACGTTCAACATGATATGCGGTTTTTACCCTCCCTCGTCGGGAGTTGTTCTGTACAAAGGCCGGGACATCACCTGCCGGCGGGCCTGGGAGTACAGGGACATGGGGATTGCCAGGACGTTCCAGATTATGAAGCCCCTCAAAAACCTTACCGTGCTGGATAATGTGGTCGCCAGCGCCTTCTTCGGAAAACAGGGAGCGAAAAACACTCGGGAAGCCCGGGAAATCGCCCTTGAGACGCTGAAGTTCACCGACCTTTATTCCAAAAGAAACGTGCTGGCCAAAGAGATGGGCACCCCGGATCAGAAGCGCCTGGAGATGGCGAGGGCGCTTGCGGGCAAACCGGAGATGCTCTTTCTGGACGAGGTGATGGCCGGGCTCAATCCGGCGGAAACCGAAGGCGCGATAGAACTCATTCGAAAAATCAACGAATCCGGGGTCACGATTTTTTTGATAGAACACATTATGAAGGCGGTTGTCAGTCTGTGCGAGGAGGTGATCGTCTTACACCACGGGGAAAAAATCGCGTTTGGCACCCCGGACGAGGTGATGAATGACCCTTACGTCATGGAGGTCTATCTGGGCAAAGGCGGGCAGCAAAATGGGTGAGAAAAGTCACAGGGTGATGACAGGGTGATGGAAGAGGGAAGCGGATGCTGAACGTGGAATCCCTGAGTGCGGGTTATGGCAGTGTGAGAATCCTCTGGGACGTGAGTTTCAGAGTGGGCGAGGGGGAGATAGTGGCGATCCTGGGCGGCAACGGTGCTGGAAAAACCACCACAGTTCGCGCCGTCACGGGGCTGATTCGACCGACGGGCGGGTCCGTAAAATTCAACGGTCAGGAACTGTGCGGGCAAAACAGCCGGCGAATCCTTGCGGCGGGCATTGTGCAGGTGCCTGAGGGCCGGCAGTTGTTTACGGAAATGACGGTGTACGAAAATCTGGAGCTGGGAGCCTGCTCAAGAGAAGCCAAACTGAGCATGGCGGAACATCTGTCGTTCGTCTACAGCCGTTTTCCGAAGCTGCGTGACAGGAAAAATCAATCGGCCGGAACCCTCTCCGGCGGCGAGCAGCAAATGGTCGCCGTCGCCAGGGCGCTGATGGCCAGCCCCAAACTCCTCATCTTGGACGAGCCCTCCCTGGGGCTGGCGCCCAACGTCGTGGACGACATCCTGGACGTGGCGAGCGACATGGCCCGGGAAAACGGGGTTTCCATCATCCTGGTGGAACAGGACGTGACGAAGGCGCTGAACGTGGCGGACAGAGGGTACGTCATCGAAAACGGGAGAGTGGTGCTGGAGGATACGGCGAAAAACCTGAAGACAAACGATCACGTCAAGAAAGCGTATCTGGGCATATAAATTCAAAACGGCATTCGGAAGGCAACGCCTTCTGAACCTATATATCGGGAGGTCTGATGAAAATGAAAAAACTGTTGACGGTTGTCCTTGCGGTTGTTCTTGCGGCTCTCCTGACCGGCGCGGCCTTCGGCGCGGACGCGAAAACGCCCATCCGTATCGGGGCCATGTACGCTTTCAGCGGTGACCTGGCGGCCATCGGCACCAATATCATCCGGGGGATCGATTTTGCCGTTCAGGAAATCAACGCGGCCGGCGGGATCAACGGGCGGCCCGTGGAAGTCGTTCGGGGCGACCATCAGGGCGACCCCAAGGTTGGGCGTTCCGTAGCGGAGCGGCTGATCACGCAGGACAAGGTCGACGCCATCGTGGGCTGTCATCAAAGCTCGATCACCGCCATGGTCCAGCAGGTCTGCGAGCAGTACCAGATTCCGGTGCTCACGGCCATCTCCACGGTTGACAGCCTCTCTTCCGGCGGATACGAGTATTTCTTCCGGCTGGCGCCTATGAATTCCATTTATCAAAGAAATATGTTCATCTTCCTGAAAGATCAAACTAAGAAGACGGGAGCGGAGATAAAGAAGGTCGCCGTTTTTGCGGATAACACCATGATCGGGCAGGAGACCATCAAATGGGCTAACTACTGGGCGCCCCAATACGATCTTGAAGTGGTGAAGGAAATTCAGTACACCAAAGGCGCGGCGGACATGACCTCGGAAGTGCTGGCGCTGAAAAACGCCGGTGCGGACGCCGTTGTGACGGACGGTTACATCTCCGACGCCATCCTGCTGATGAAAACCATGCATGAGCAGAACTGCAAGCCGAAGATCCTGATCGCCAAGGCCAACGGTTTTGCGGATCCCAGCTTCATCCCAGCCACACAGGGAATTTCCAACGGCCTCACCTCGGTGGTGGAGTGGAACCCTGACCTGACGAAGGGTCGGGAGGTCAACAAAAAGTTCAAGGAAATCTTTGGCCTGGACATGAACGGCCATTCCGCTGAATCCTACACGGCCATCTGGACGCTGAAAACCGCTTTTGAGGCGGCCGGCTCCTCGGAAGGGCCGAAGGTGAAAGACGCGCTGGAAAAGCTGGACATCCAGGGATCGTTCCCCAACGGGCCGGAGATCATCCTCCCTTATGACCGTATCAAATTCGAGGACATGGAACTGGACGGCGTGAAGCACCATCACAACAACGTCGGCGCGGCGCTGGCCATTGCCCAGATCCAGGAGGGCGAATACAAAACGGTTTGGCCTTTCGATTACTCCAACCAGCAGTTCGCTTATCCCGCCGAGTACAAATAATCGCTTTGAATCGCTCCCCCGGCGCAACCGGGGGAGTTTCATTAACACTTGATTGAAAGCAAATGAGTGTCAGCTCTGGTTTTTTCTCCTTTGATAGTTGGCCTCGATTTCCACGTTCCATCCGTCGTCGAGACAGGAGTTCGCCGGGGAACGGAATGACGCGACGGCTTTGTTGACGACCTGATAGTTCAAATGGATCCCCTCGGGGTCCTTGATGAAATTTTGCGCGCGGTTCCTGGCGATGCCAAAGCGCCCGGCGAACTCCGCGGAATCAATGTCCGCTCCGAGGAAGATAAACTCCCAGCCGTATTTGGATTTATGTCTCGTGATCTGAGATTTCACCCTGTTGTACGTATATTCCCGGCTCGCGTTCTCCAGACCGTCCGTCGTGATGACAAATATAACCTTGTTCGCGCGAAACTCCGGCCTGGAATGCCTCTGCGTGTTTCCAATTTTGTGAATCGTTTTGCCCACAGCGTCCAGCAGCGCGGTGTTGCCTCGCACGAAATAATCTTTACTCGTAATCGGATTGACGGCGCGTATGTCCAGCCGGTCGTGCAAAATCTCATACTCGTGATCGAACAGAACCGTCGTGATTCGCGCTTCACCGGGCTCTGCCTGCTGCTGGGTCAGCATGGAATTGAATCCGCCGATGGTATCGCTTTCCAGTCCTCCCATGGAGCCGCTTCTGTCGAGAATAAATACGATTTCCGTCAAATTTGTTTCCCTTGCCATGTCCATTGTGATGTCCTCCATTCATTTTATGATGAACAGAGTGTAATTCAGGCAGGCGCTGAAAAGGTCGCTTTCGAAGCGACAATTCCAAACCTGAGCGCGGGAGGCGGACATACGGCGAGGGGCGCAATTTGCTATTTTTGCATTTCGATTATAATAGGTTTCAGACCAAGACTTTCAGGTGATTCTGAAAACACAGGAGGGCGTCACAATGTTCGAGCGGGCCGAGAGTGGAAAGTACGTTGAGATACATCCGGGGATCGAGCTCTATTATGAGGAAGTCGGTGAAGGGACTCCGCTGCTTCTCGTTCCCGGCTGGACTTTCACCACAGAAGTTTTTGCGTACCAGCTTGAATATTTTTCGAAAAAGTACAGGGTCATAGCGCTCGACCCGAGAAGTCAGGGACGCTCGCCCGTTCAACAAACCGGCAACAACTACGAGCGGCACGCCGCCGACCTCGCCAGGTTCATCAAAGCGCTGGGTCTCAGGGATATTGTCCTTCTCGGCTGGTCGGTGGGAAACCATACGGTCTGGAAGTACGTCGAGCAGGAGGGAACCGCCGCGTTGAAGGCCCTCGTCACAATAGATATGTCGCCGACTTCGATGTCTCCCAATCCTGAGAACTGGACGGAGGGAACTTTCGAGGAGCTGGGCGGGGCATATAACATGCTTGAGACCACAAAGGGGCATCGGGACTTTGTGGAGGCGTACGCGAGGGAGATAATGGTTCAAAGAAAGTTGTCGCCGGCCGAAATGTTCTGGATTATAGAACAGTCCACGAAGACGCCGACGCATATCGCGAGGGAGCTGTTCGCCTCCCTGCTTTTCTCGGACTGCACAAAAGGGGCGAAGACCGCTTCGGAATCCGTTCCCACGTTGAATTTCATAGCGGAACACTGGTCGGCGAAGGCCGAGCCGTTTATGACGAAGCTGTTCCCGAAAACAAAGAACGTCATCATGGGCGGACACCTGTTGTTCTGGGAACATCACGAGAAGTTTAACAAAATTCTGGAAGAATTCATCGACAGCCTGTAGACGGTTTGCGCTTCGGGGACTTTCCATCTGTCCAACGGCGCATGAAAATATTATGGCGGCAGCAGGAAAACCGAAATATAAATTGTTGCTGCCGCCGCGTTTCCGGTATGGCCTATGATCCTCCCAGCAACGGCTGGTCTTTGTCGAAAAGCACGTTGTTTATTTTGAAAATGTTATATTCGCCCTTCCTGATGAAACAGTCTACGATCACGTCGAACAGAACGCTTCGGGAGAGCGCGAATCCGGCGTGCGCCAGAAGAGCGCGGGTCTCTTCGGAGGACAGCTTCAGTGCCACGGCAAGCGCGACGACGGTTCTCTTCCCCGGCCGGTAATCCGGTCTGCGTATTTTACTGAAGAGCCTGCGGTCGATGTTCGCGCGTCTGTAAACCTCCGCGTCACTCATGCCCTTTGCGTCGATTATTCGCAGAATCACTGCCGAAAAGGGTTCGTCCAGCGTGAACACTTCCCCGTCCGCCGACGCTGCGGGCGGAGCGCACGGGGCGCACGGAGCGGGCATACTGAAAGAGATTTGAGCGGCTTCCTCCTCCATGAATCTGTTGTTTCTCAGCGGGCTGTCTGCTTCAATGGCTTCGTTCCGGGCGATGTAGTTCTCGTCGATAAACGACTGTACCTCGCCGCGAAGCTTCCGGGAGAGCGCGAAGGCCGCCCGGTCAAACACGACCAGTGAAACATCGATGTCCCTGTCGGAGTTGAGCAGGAAGTCCTGAATGGCGGTTGTGGCCACGTTAAGGGCTTTGTCCCTCGGGTATCCGTATGTGCCGGAGCTTATCAGCGGGAACGCGATGCTCTCGCACTTCATTTCCACCGCAAGCCGGAGAGAGCTGGTGTAGGCGCTGCGGAGCAGCTGTTCCTCGCCCCGTTTGCCGTCTCTGTAAACCGGCCCCACCGCGTGTATAACGTACTTTGCGGGCAGGTCGAATCCCGGAGTGGCCACGGCCTCGCCGATCCTTATCGGCGCGAGTTTGTCGCATTCGGCCTGGAGTTTCTCCGCTCCCGCCGCCCTGAATATTGCGCCGCTCACGCCCACGCCCATCTGGAGCGCGATATTCGTCGTGTTGACGATTGCGTCGACGGTCATTTTTGTAATATCGTTTCGAACAATAGTCAGTGGCATGGTCCCTGGCCTCGCTTTCTGTCCCGAATCATTGACATATGATACACCGATGCGTGATTCCAAATCCAGATAATTCGATCCGGCAGTTTATGGGGAATTCAGGGATGGAACGAAGGGCGGCTGCGCTGAACCGGGGAACGGGCCCGGTTTTTCGGACCGGAGGTTCAGCGCAGCCGGTTTCGCGGTTTAATACCAATTTGCTTTCAATCGAGTGTTAATGAAGAAACTAATGTTTGAATGTCATTGCTTTTAGCTATTCTAACTTTAGGCTTTTGATTTCAAATTGGTTTAAAGTCGTTTTCAGCTTACCAACAGGTTTTCCAGGCGTTCTCTGATCAGGTCGTACTCCAGATTTTCGGATTGACGGACCAGCCAGTTCATCAGTTCGCTGCCGGATTCGGACTCGTAGTCGTAGCGCGTCAGCTCCTCAATGGATTTTGTGAGGTGCGCTGTTTTGTAGTTTACGCAGGCTTCATAGATCGTCCTGAGCACGTTTTTGTCAGGCGCCGGTTTTTTCCCTTTTTTCGGAGTGAGGTCCGCGTTGTACCTTTCCAGAAAATCGTTCAGGTCGGCGACCAGTTTTTCGGCGGTCTGGATAAAGGGGTGGAGTTTGGCCTCAACCGCTTCCAGGTCTTTCGCCTTCGCCAGCATTTCCAGTTCCCGGGCCATCTCTCCCACGTGGTTGGCGCAGATATTGAAACTCGCGCCTTTGATGCCGTGAACGTGAATCGCGAACTCCTTCAGCGAATCGACGTCCGGCGTGCGGATTACCCTCAGAACGTCGGGAACGTGGTTCACATAAGAACGCATCATGGAAAAAACGCTCAATTCGTTATCTCCCATGAGGTTCATCGCCTGCTGAATATCGACGCCGTTTATGCTGACGTCTTTCAGCGCGACAGGCACAGTGGTCAACATCTTTTTCCCTCCTGCTATTGTAGTATTGTGTTTTTTGAACCAAATCGGCTCACATCAACTGAAATCGCTCCCGGGGGAGCCATTCCGCCAAAACTCTGTTCAATTCCTCCCGGATAATGGGTTTCGAAATGAAGTCGTTCATCCCTTCGTCGATGAAATATTCCCGCATTCCCGCGAGCGCGTTGGCGCTGAGCATCACGATGGGAACCTGCGCGTTGTGTCCGTTCAGCTTTCGTATTCGGGACGCGCATTCGATGCCGTCCATTCCTGGCATCATGTGGTCCATAAAGATCAGGTCATATTCATTGTGGGCCGCCATTTTAATCGCCTGTTCCCCGCTTTTCGCCAGACTGGGCACGATTTCGTGCCGCGCCAGGTAGCCGGACGCCACGTCCAGATTGGTCAGGTTGTCGTCCACCAGCAGCACGGAAACCTCCAGCGCCTTCACCATGCCGGGCGGCGACTTGGACTCCGAATCCTCCACGGTCATATTTCTGGCCTCCACGATGGGGAGCACCACCGTAAACGTCGAACCCTTTCCGTATTCGCTGGTGAACGTGATGGAACCGTCCATTAAATCCACCAGCTCCTTTGTCAGAGCAAGTCCCAGCCCCGTCCCCGCGATGTCGCGGGTTTCCTTCTCGTTTACCCGCCCGAACGCGGTGAACAGCCGAACCTGATCCTCTTCTTTGATTCCGATTCCCGAGTCGTGCACCTCGATTTCCAGGCAGGGTCTGTCCTCGACGATTTGTTTGCGCAGATTCAGCTCTACAAAACCCTCCGCGGTGTACTTTATGGCGTTGTTCAGAAGGTTCATGATGATCTGTTTCAGTCGGGTTTCGTCCCCGTAGAGCGCGTGAGGAAGGTCGTCGTCGATGGATTGCAGGAACCTGGGCGCGTTGCCCTTTTTGGACAGAACCAGCTTCATCAGGGAACATATATTGACGAACATCTCGAATATGTTGAAATTGTCCTTAATGAGCGTCAATTTTTGGGCCTCCGCGCTGGAGATGTCCAGAATGTCGTTGATGATTCGCAGGAGAGAATGGGACATCTGGCGAATGTCGTCCAGGTAACGGCGCTGGGTTGCGCTCAGGTTGTCGGTGCGCATCAGTTCGCTCATGCCGATGATGGCGTTCATGGGCGTGCGGATTTCGTGGCTCATGTTCGCCAGAAATTTGCTTTTTATCTGATTTTCGGCGATGGCCCGCTCTTTTTCCTTCTGCAGATCGGCGTTGTACTCCTCCCGGATAATGGCGCTCATCAAAATCGAGCCGGCGGAGTTCAGAACGTCTTTCTCCAGCATTTTGAAGGTATACGCCCTGCTTTCGTGGCCGATGCTCAAAACTCCCCAGAATTGCCCCTGATTGTACAGGGGAATCAGGAGCAGGGACTTGTACCGGTGCAGAATATGAATTCTCTGAAATATCCTGCGAGCGTCTTTTAAAGACTGATCCAGAATGTTGCGAGTCTTCACGCCCTTATCCCATTCAGGCAGGTATTCTTCGTAGGGCAATCGCAGGGTGGTGTCGTTTTCCGGAATGGGGTTCCTGCGCCACCATATCTTCCGCACGGCGACGAGCTTCCCGTCCTCCTCCGTGTTTTCCCAGATGGAAAGAGCGTCCGCGTCGGAGTCCTCTCCCAGAATCTTCAGGGCCTCACGGATGGGCATCATGGGGTCTCCGTTGTTCGGCTGAAGCGTTTGCACTCCCATTTTGTTGATGGTGGACAGCAATTTCTCCCGTTCCCGGCTTTTATTTTCGCACTCGGAGAGCTTTCTCAGGCTTCGGGTGTAACGGATCGCCACGTTTTCGTCCCGCGCCTTCAGGGCGATGATGGACGTCTCCGTGGGAAGGATCGTTTTTTCCCTGTCGGTCAGGCGATAGGTGAAGTTGAAGTGACACTGACCGGTTTCGAAGGCTTCCTCGATTTTCCTGTCCATCAGGGACGCGCTGTCCGTGCCGTCGGGCTGAAAAGGGGGGATGATTTCCCGGTGACGCGCCAGATATTCCTCTTTGCTGGAAAATCCGCTGAGGCGCACCGCTTCGGGGTTGCAGTCCACAATTTCGTGGCTGCTGGAGATGAACGAGCAGGCGAAGGGCGCCGAGTCCAGCATCGCCCGATCCCTGGACTCCTTTTCCGTGTGGGGGGTCATGTACACGGCGATGCAGACGGAGCCTTCATGAACGACTTTCATGGCGACGATGGTGAACATCACCAGTTTTTCATGAATAAACAGATCGGTGTCGAAACGGATGACCCCGTTTTCCATCGTTTGCCGGAATCTCCACGCCAGATCCACCGATAAACATCCGTTGAGCTGGTGTTTGGGTATGCTGGCCGAAATCATCCGGATGAAATCTTTTTTGAGCTCATCCTTGCCGGCGTAACCGAAATACCGCACGGCAAAGGAATTGGTCTCAATGATATTCATTTCGGAATCGACCATGATCTGAATCTGTTCGCTGTTTTCCGACAAAAAGCTCGCGGCCCATCGCTGTTTTTGTGCTTCTTTTTGAGCTTCTTTTTGTGCTTTATTTTGTAATTTTTTAATGATAGTCATGATCTGTCTCTCCTTCCGTCTCTCCGGAGCGATGGTCATTATTTATCACTTTTGCCTGGTTTATTTTTTCCTGGTTTATTTTTTCTTCCGGAAGCCAGGACAAAAGAATCGTGTTCAACTCCAGCGGGTCGAGAGGTTTGGAGATGAAATCGGTCATTCCCTGGTCCATGTAGTATTCCTTCATTCCCGCGATGGCGTTGGCCGTGCACATGACGATGGGGCATTTCGCGCTGGCTCCGCCCTGCAGGCGTATTTTTTTCGTGGTTTCGATGCCGTCCATCTCCGGCATCATATGATCCATGAGAATCAGGTCGTAGGCGTTGCGCGTGGCCATATTGAGCGCCTGAAGTCCGCTTTTCGCCAGATCGGGCTGGATTTGGTGCTGGAGCAGGAATCCCCTGGCCACCGTAAGGTTGGGCATACTGTCGTCTACAACCAGAACGGACGCCTCCGGCGCTGTGACATTGGCCTCCGCGCTGACGGGAGTTTTGACTTTCTGCTCGTCTCCTTCGATGAGGGGGAGGTAAATGGTGAAGGTGGAGCCCTTCCCGTATTCACTGACGCATTGAATCTCTCCACCCATGAGGTTCAGGAAGTTTTTGGTCAGGGCGAGACCCAGGCCGGTGCCGACGATGGTCTTGTTTTTCTTCACGTCCAGCTGCTCAAAAGCGGTAAACAGCTTTTTCTGATCCTCCTGACGTATGCCGGTTCCCGTGTCCGCCACGATCCCCTGAAGCCAGGTTTTTCCGTCCCGTTCGCATTTGTTCAGCGTAAAATTCACGGATCCCTCCTGAGTGTATTTGATGGCGTTGCTCAGAATATTGGTGAACACCTGCCGGATGCGCAGTTCGTCCCCGTAAAGGATCGGCGGGATGGAGTCGTCCAGCGAAGCCGTAAACTTCAGGTTCTTTTCTCCCATGGTGAATCGCGTCAGCGAGCAGATGTTTTCGTAGAGCGCCCGAATGTCGAAATCGACGGGAAGCAGGGGCATTTTCCCCGCTTCGACCTTGGAAAAGTCCAGAATGTCGTTGATGATCTGAAGCAGCGAGTGGGCCATTGCCCGAATGTCCTGAAAATACCGGAATTGGGTCGGGTCCAGGTTGTCGGTGCGCATCAGGGTGCTCATCCCGATGATGGCGTTCATGGGCGTGCGTATCTCGTGGCTCATGGAGGCGAGGAACTTGCTTTTGGCCTCGGATGCGGTCTGAGCCTGACGGGTCTGATCCGCCAGCGCCAGGGACAGGGAGTTTGAAATCCGCCCCGTGAAGAACAAAAGCAGGGTGATGACGATGGCGCAGCTGAAGCCGAACGTCTGCAGATACAGGCGGATGGTGTATCGGATCGACTCGTTCTCCCTCTGGGTGAAAGCGCGGATTTCGCTTTCCACCCGCGTGATGGGCTCGCCGATTTCATCCCATTCTCCGGCGATGACCAGCGTCCATGGGAAATTCGGCAGGGGCTGGAAGGCCATAAACCAGTCTTTTTTGTCGGCGTAGACGTCCGTCAGTTTGCTTTCTCTGGTCCGGATCGACGGTGTCAGCTCCGTGAAGGACATCGTTCCGGTCCGGAAACGGTTTTTGCCCAGCAGTTCCGGGTCGGAGGAAAAGATGACCACGCCCTCGTCGTCCAGGATGAAGGTTTTGTCGTTCCTTCCGATTTTCGCGGACAGCAGAACGTATCTTGCAATGTAGGACGTCCGGCACTCCGTCGCCGCCACGCCTCTGAAGGTCTTTTTCTCGTCGGAAATTTCATAGAAGGGCATGGAGCAGAATACGGTGGAATCCAGCGCCGCCCCCGCAACCGGGATCGACCAGAAGATGCCGTTTTTCTTCTTCGCGCCGGTGTAGTAACGGTCGTTGATGTGATCCCAATATTTTTGATCCCAGTATCTGTGGGGGCCCGAAGCGGGATCGTCCGTGCAGAACGCCACTGTAAACCCGGATTCTGCGGTGAGGCGGGTTCCCGTGATCGCGTCGTTGTCCAGACGGAACATGGTGAGTTCGTTTGCAATGCCGGAAAGGAGGTGAATTTCATCCATCACGTCCGCGGAGGAAACCCAGGGCGCCGTAATGAGGTAAGGAACATCCCCGTTGTCCGGAACCATGTAATCGATGGGCTGTCGAATCGACACCGCCGGATTGGAGTAGAGAAAGGTGGCCGCGTCCGCCAGGCGGTAGGTGTTGTCCTGGATTTTCATCAGGCGTTTGCTGGCATTGAGCGCTTTTTCCTTTGCCAGCGTCAGGATCTGCTGCCGGATTTGGTACATAAAGATCTGATTGCTCGCGTTGGAGGCGTCTCTTTCCCAGCCTGTGAGCGTGTCCAGAATGACAGCATGAACTTTTGTGGTGGCCAAAATGAAGATGCCGCCTGTGACGATCAGGGTCAAAAACGAAATGGATAGTATTGTCACAAAAATTCTTGCACTTAGTTTCATTTTCATTTTGGACTCCTTTGATCCAATCGGCAGAGCATGAAGAAGCTGGATCACGGCATAAACTTACCTTTCGGCGAACGAAGAGCGATGCGGGGGACAAAACGACATGAAGCGCGAGGTCCCGGCGTCTCCGTCGCGATGCGTTCGGTATTCAACTATTCAGCAGTTGAGGAGGCGTACAATTTCCAGTTGGAAAAGTGCGGGCCTGAACTCAATGTTTGGATATGCGTTTTACGTTGTTTTTAATTTTAAGTCGTTGTGAAGTGTTTTCATCTCTTCGTCTCTCCTGCTCTCTTTTTTTGACTGTAAACTCTCTCTGGAAAACGTGGGCTCAACACTCTTTATCTCTCTGTGCCCTCCGTCATTTTTCCTTCGAGTTTTTCTTTCGGTCCTTACGCGCCGCGTTATTCTCTCCTTTTCGATGAAACGCCCTGTTTGACGTGAGTTCGCGTTGTTGTCCATTGGGACAGGCTGCAGAACTTTCATTTTTGTGTCATTATTGTAGCATTCGGTCGAAAACTTGTCAAAACTTACTAAAATTCCTTATTTATGAGTGAAAATTCAGGGAGTAAAGGCCAGATGTTACGCCGCCGAAGGCATTTTTGAGACGGCGCTGTAAAACCCGTTATCGAGAAGACATAAATTTTTTTGCTCCTTTCTGAACGATATATCTGAAACAGGTGTACAATATGCGAAAAAGAAAATATTGTTAAAAAATTTTATATTTTTACCTCTCTTATTTTTATATCTGAGAAGGAGGTATGTTTGAGCAACAGGAAGGAGGATTGCGTATCATGCTGTTTTTACGCTTGACTGCGAACGAAGGGCCGGGTACCCTGGTCTCAGGGTCTCAGGGTCTCAGGGTCTCAGGGTTCATTTATTCCCTTTAACCACTTTTGCTTTACTCTTTGTCTTTCTTATTCTTCCAATAACAGCCGCTCCGACGGAGGCGGCGGCAGATGTTTTCCGTTAAAAAGAAAACAGCGGCGCTAAAAAAAGAAAACAGCGGGCGAAAACAGACAGAGTCTCCGGTCGCTCCATTTGCAGGAGTGTTGATCAGAGCTTCCCTTACTTCAAATTCCTGACCTGAATTTGGTACGCGACAATGAGAAGACCGGCAGCGAACGGGCTGCCACGCTTTCTTCAAACGGCCGTATTCGGCCGCCGCAACGTCCCAGGTCGCGGTGTGGATGTTCCCTAACTTCAACCTCTGAAAACGATTTGTCGGAGGGGGGATTGCTATGTTTGAAGAAAACAAAAAATTTGAAGAACGCAAAAAAATAGTATTGGTGGATGACGCGCCCTTTATTTTGAAGCTGGGCAGAAACGCGCTGATGGAAAAATATGACGTGTTCACCATGCCCAGCGCGGCAAAAATGTTTCAGTTCCTGGAAACCACGCGTCCGGACCTCATTCTTCTGGACGTCCTGATGCCGGAGATGGACGGATACGAAGCCATCGACAGGCTGAAGCGGGACCCGGGTACGGCGGATATTCCCGTTATTTTTCTCACGTCCCGGTCCAACGCCGAGAGCGAGCTGGAGGGCCTCTCCCGCGGCGCTGTGGATTATATATCAAAGCCCTTTTCGTCCCCGCTGCTGCTGAAGCGCGTGGATATTCACCTGCTGCTGGAGGACCAGAAAAGCGGGCTGGCGAACCTGAACAGGAACCTCACAAAAATGGTGGAGCAGAAGATGCTCTCCCTTCTGACGCTTCAGAAGGCCCTTTTGGGCATGGTGAGCGATCTGGTGGACTACCGGGACGACGTCACCGGGGAGCACGTGGAGCGTACGACGCGCTTTCTGGAGATTTTTCTGGACGAAATGCGAGCCCGGAACGTTTACGTCGACGTCCTGGACACCTGGGACCGCAATTTGTTTTTGCAGTCCGCCCAGCTTCACGACGTGGGGAAAATTGCCATTCGGGACAACATTCTGATGAAGCCGGCCCGCCTCACGCCGGAGGAGTTCGAGGAGATGAAAAAACACGCCCTTTTGGGGGAGATTCTTATCGAAAAAGCACAGAGAAGCGCGCAGGAAAGCGATTTTCTCGTTCACGCCAGGGTTATGGCGGGGTACCATCACGAAAGATGGGACGGCAGGGGATACCCGAGAAAGCTCGCCAGGTTCGACATTCCCCTGCAGGGTCGTCTCATGGCTCTGGCCGACGTCTACGACGCCCTTGTGTCGGCAAGGCCCTACAAGCCTTCAATGACCCATGAAGAGGCGGTCCGGACCATCGACGCGGAACGGGGCGGCTACTTCGAACCGATCCTCAGCGATATTTTCCTTTCCTCATCCGATCGTTTCCGAAGCATCGGTCAAATGGAGTGAGGCTGCCATGACGTTCATCAATGGTCTGAAAAGCAACAAAAAGCAGCTTATTTTCGTTTTTATCGCCTTTTTGCTGATGGTGCTGGCGAGCTATTTTTTCATGAGCCGCATCGTGGAGCGGCATATTTTCTCCAACGCCAGAGAGATGCTGACGGCGGCGGAAAAGACCGTCAGCGCACGGCTTCGGGAGATGGAGGTCACGGTGCTCAACGCGGCGCTGGTCATTGAGTCGGACGTGAACAGCGGCCAGTCCATCGATCAGATACAGAAATACGCCACGAACATGACGCAGGGCTTCTCCGACCCGCAGTCGGGAATCGCGGGCTTTTTGGGGATTTACGGGATGGTGAAGGGAGAGTTTTTCAACGGTTACAACTGGACCCCGCCCGAGGGCTTCAAACCCGAGGAGCGCCCCTGGTACCTGGCGGCTATGGGCGCGGAGGCGAAGACGGAGAACAGGGTGGCTTTCACCTTCCCCTACGTGGACATCCGGACGGGCAGGTACGTCCTGTCGGCCTCCAAAAACCTGAAGAACTCCGGGGGCGAGATCGTCGGAATTGTGGTGCTGGACGTCGACGTGAACGAAATGGCCGACTATGTTCGGTCGCTCCGGCTCACCAGCGGCGGGTACGGCGTGCTCCTGGGGCAGGACCTGCGGGTCATCGCCTACCCGGATAAGGGATACGAGGGAAAGACCTACGGGAACCTCAGCGCCTCCCACGCCGACTTCGCCCGGAGTATGCAGGACGAAGAACTGTCCTCCGGACAGGTGCAGAACACCGAGGGCGCCAACGTCGTCACTTTCTTCAGGCGCACCGCCAACGGCTGGTATCTGGGCATCGCGACGCCCGTGCAGAGCTACTACCGGGACGTCTACCTCATGGGCGCGACTCTGACGCTTCTGGGGCTCCTTTTCATGTCGATCCTGAGCTATCTCCTCATTCGCCTCAGCGTCGACAAGCAGCGGTCCGACGAGGAAAACAGGGGCAAGTCCACCTTCCTGGCGAGAATCAGCCACGAAATCCGCACGCCCATGAACTCCATAATGGGAATGTCCGAACTTCTCCTGCGCAAGGACCTCTCCAGCGACTTCCGGGAATATATCTCCATCATCCACCAGTCCGGCAGCTCCCTTCTGGGCATCATCGACGAAATCCTGGACTTCTCGAAAATAGAGTCCGGCGTCCTCAAACTGAACCCCGCGGAATACTCCTTCGCCTCTGTGATCAAGGACGTGGTGAGGATGAGCCGCATTCGCCTCGTGGACAGCCCGCTGGATTTCTTTGTTTGCGTGGACCCGAACATTCCGGCGCGGCTGGTGGGCGACAAAATTTACCTGCGCCAGATCCTGTTCAACCTGTTGAACAACGCCGTAAAATACACCCCGAGCGGCTCCGTGTCCCTGGAGGTAAGGAAAAAAATTCTGGATAACGACAGTCTGGAGCTCATTTTTATCGTGAGCGACACGGGGATAGGCATCAAAAAAGAGGACGTGGAGAAAATCTTCGTCGATTTTTCCCGCCTGAATGACGAACGCAGACAGCACGTGGAGGGGACGGGACTGGGCCTGTCCATCGTGCGCACTTACTGCGAGCTCATGGGAGGCAGCGTCACCGTGCAAAGCGATTACGGTCAGGGCTCCGTGTTCACGGCAAGGGTCGTTCAGGGGTTCAAAAGCGGGGAAAGAGCCGCCGTCGTGCCCCACCCTCGGCGGCTGCGCGTTTTGGTTCACGAGGATCAGTCCTTTTACGAGCGCTCGATTCTGCGCGCCCTGGAGGACTTGGGCGTGAGGCCTCACAATCCGGAGACCTGGGAGGAGTTTCTGGAGAAGCTGGAACACGACGAGTGGGATTACATTTTCGTCTCCTCGCGCCGCGCTTCGGACTGCTTCGAGGCCATGGCCGGGCGCGACAGAGTCCTTCCCCTGATCGTCATGACGAAACTGGAGGCGGCCTTCGCCTTCGACGAGAACAACTGTGTTTTGCTTCCGGCTTATTCCCTGTCGGTGGCCGACGCTTTCGCCGGGTATTTCGAGAAGCCGGGCAGCGAGTCTCATGAGCCCCAAACCCGTTTCGCCATACCGGACGCGGAGGTGCTCATCGTCGACGACTCTCCCAGCAACCTGAAGGTCGCCAAAGAGCTGGTGGCTCATTATGGCGCGCGGGTGGAGACATGCGGCAGCGGGCGGGAGGCTCTGGAGCTCGTCAGGCGCAACCGCTACGACCTGGTGTTTATGGACCACATGATGCCGGATATGGATGGAGTCGAGACTACCGCCGCCATCCGAGAACTGGGCCGGAACGATCCCCGCTTTCTCAACCTGCCGATCATCGCGCTGACCGCCAACGTCATGGGCGACCAGAAGGAGATGCTTCTGAAAAAAGGCATGGACGCTTTTCTGTCCAAACCCATCAACATGCAGCGGCTGGAGCGCCTGCTGAGAATGTGGATTCCCCTGGAAAAACAGGTCGAGGCGCCTCTGAATGAAAAAACTCCGGAAAGCGATTTCCCGGAGGGGCTGGATATTCCCGGAGTGAACGCCCAGTGGGGACTCAAAAACATGGGGGGCGATTTCGACGTTTACCGGGACGCGCTGAATATGTTTCACCGCGAAGCGAAGGGCATGATTCCCCGGATAGAGGACTGTCTGAAAAATGAAGACTTTGCCCTGTACGCCATCCACGTCCATTCTTTAAAGGGCATGGCCCGAAACGTGGGGGCTTTCAGCTTTGCGGACGCGGCGGCTCAGATGGAGGAAGCCGCCATTTATGGTAAAACGGAGACGATACGGGGGAAAACGGAAGATTTGCTGCTGCGCCTGCGGGAACTGACGGAAAACATACGCTCCGCCCTGGCGCTGGAGAGCGGCGAGTCGGACGCCGAGGGTCGCGTTTCCATACGGGAACTGCATCTGGAGGACCTGAAACAGGCCCTTCTGGACATGAATATCAGGAAAATCAACGAATTTTTTTCCCTTTATATGACGCTGAAGCTGGACCCTCAAACGAAAGAGGCCATTGACGAGATCGAGTCCAGCGTATTGATGTACGAGTACGACAACGCCGTGAAAAAAATCGACCTCCTGAGACGCAATTGAATTTTCAAAGTACGAACTTCTCTCAGCTTACCGCGAATTTAAAAATAAAATAAATTTCAAAATAATTTATATAATATATAAATTTTACAACGAAAGAAGTGAGCATTATATGTTCAAAAACATGCACATCAAAACTCAAATCATTTCCTCGGCGTTCTTTTTGGTTTTGCTGTCCGTGGTTTGTTCCAGCGGCACGGCGCTGTGGTACACCTACGCTTCCATTACGGAGACCTTTTCAGAGGAGGCCACTCGCTCCATTAACGGATTCGAGAGAGTCGTGGCTGGCATGATGAAGAAAACCGAGGCGTTCCGTGACGGCCTGATTAAATTGAACGAGCTGGGACGCCTTGTGAGCGAGAAGGACAAAGAAGGCATTTACGAACTCACGAAACCTCTTCTGGATACCTCGGACGTCGACGTCCTGGTGATAGCGGCGTCGGACGGGGAAGTTCTTGCCCGCCCTCATGACAGGGCCAGAGTCGGAGACAACATCGGGCAGGGCGACGACTTCAAAACGGCCATCGGCGGAACCTCCTACGCCGTGTTCATGTCCAACCCGTCCTCTAAACTGGGCTACTACTGCGGCGGCCCGATAATATACCAGGGGAAGACGGTGGGGATGGTTCGGACGGCGCTCTCCCTGGAAAATCAGAAGATCGTGGACGAGATCAGGGCCCTCTACGGTGTGGAGGCCACCGTTTTCGCGGGGAGCACGCGAATCAACACCACCATCATGGAAAACGGAAAGAGAGTGGTGGGCACCGACGCATCTCCCGCCGTAACGGACGCCGTGGTGAACAAGGGCGGGACCTTCAGCGGCAAAATAAAGCTGTTCGGCCAGGATTACCTCGCCCGTTACACCCCCATCAGGGACTCGACCCCCGGCGTGAAGGGAATGTTCTTCACCGGCAAACCCATAGCCGAGCTGAACAGAGCGATCAGGTCCATCGTCCGGGGCGTGTCTCTGGTGTCGGTGGGGGCTCTGGCTCTGGCGTTTCTTCTGACGCTCCTGATCGCGCGGGGCATAGCGCGTCCTCTCAACCGCATCGTTACCATCGTTCGGAGGATCGAGGGGGGAGACTTTCTCATCGCCAAGCGGGAATTCGACTACCCCGGAAGGGATGAAATGGGCGTGATTTTCACGCAGCTCAGACAGGCCGTGGAAACCCAGGCCGACTGTCTGCGGGAGACGAAAGACTCGGCGGACACGGTGAGCGGCGACGCGGAGGAACTGTCGGCCCTGGCGGAGACCACGGGCGAGGCCGCGAAGAAAATCGACGCATCCGTCTCCGGCGTCGTGGGCATATCCCAGGAGACGAAGACCCTGTCCGCGGAGGCCAACGACAGGCTGAAGCAGGTGTCCGCCGACGCGCTCCAGGTCTCAGCCTCGGCGGAGGAGTCCGCCAAATCTCTGCACGGCGTGGCAATGGAAGCTCAGGCGGCGGTGGAGAGCTTCAACGTCGTCCTGAGCGAGATGGATCAGGTCATGACCACGGTCAACGGCAACAACGAACACATCACGTCCCTGGAGCAGTCCATTGAGGAGATAACGAACTTCGTCTCCGTCATTACGGGCATCGCCGCCCAGACGAACCTGCTGGCGCTGAACGCGGCCATAGAGGCCGCCCGGGCGGGCGAAAGCGGCAGAGGGTTCTCCGTGGTGGCGGAGGAGGTCCGGAAACTGGCAGAGGAGTCATCGGGCGCGGCCAAGCGCATCAATCAGGTCATCGAGCCGATCCGGGGGAAAACCCAGAAGGTCATCGACGGGTCGGCAAAATCCCTGACCATCCTCAGGAAAACCATTGAGGACGCCTCCGTGGCCAAAAACGACCTGATAGCCTCTTCTCGGAGCATCGACGCGGCCAACGACTCCACGAAGCACATCGTCAGCATCGTTCGGGAGCAAACCGGCATCATAACCGACGTGGCCGGCAGGACGGAGACCCTCGTCCAGCGCATGGAGGAACTGGCGTCTCAGATAAGCAGCATCAGGAACGACGCGACGGAAACGCTGGAGGCCTCCCATCAGGTCTCCCACACGGCGGAAAGTCTGGAGAATATGGCCTCTTCGCTGAAAGAGTCCCTCTCCCGCTTCAAAATGTAACGGCTGTAACACAGGGGGCGGAGGCTCGCTCAAGACAGCCTCCGCCCCCTTACGCAATCCGCTGTTACTCAAGTGGCATGATCAGTTATCATGCAATCTGCTCATTCAGGACGGATTTTTTTGAAAAAGAGGGCCTTCTTCTGAGCGGTGTCGGCGACCAATATGACACCGTCCTTGTCTTTCGGATTATGAAATTCGTCCATCGTAAGAACGGCGTGCATCAGTTTCAATCCCTTCGTGGCTTCGAGCGCGTCACGCACCTTCACGGGGTCGTCGCTTCCTGCGCGTTCAACAGCGTCTTTGAGCCAGTAAACGCAGTCATAAGCCATAACGGCGTTCATAAATTCCTGACATTCGGTGCCCGTCTTTTCCTTATATTTGTCAAAAAAGGGCTTGAGAACAGGGTCGTCGCGGTCCACGTGACTGACCCAGTAAGAGTCGCGCATCGCGTCTCCCGCGATCTCCCACATGAAGCCACCATAACCGTCGCCGCCCACGATGGGTTGATTCAGTCCCATTTCGCGCGCCTGTTTGACTGCCAGAGGCAGGGGTTTTCCTCCAAAGGGATAGATAATCACGTCCGCGCCGCTGTTTTTGAAGTTGGTGAGCTGGGACCGGAAATCCACGTCCTCTCCGCGAAATCCCTCGTCTGCTACGATTTCTCCGCCGTATTCTTTAAAACTGGAGACGAAGAACTCCCTCAGGCCCTGCGAGTAGTCGCTGGAAACGTCGTAAAGAATCGCCGCTTTTTTGGATTTCAGGTCCTTAGCCGCAAAGTAGGCTATCATCCGGCCCTGGTAGGGATCAAGGAAGCAGATGCGGAAGTTGTAAGGGCGGACTTTGCCCGTTTCGTCGACGGTGACCAGCGGGTTTGTGGGGAGGGTTCCGAGGTTGGGCACATGTCCGCTGTTGAAAATAGGCGCGCCCGCCATGCATATGCCGCTTATGCTGGGGCCGACGACCGCCACGACCTTATCCTGTCCAACCAGGCGCCGGGCCGCGTTTACCATGTCCTCCTGCCGGCCGCGGCAGTCGTACGCGATCAGTTCGATTTTCTTCCCCAGTATTCCACCTTTCTCATTGATTTCTTCCACCGCGATTTTGACCGACTCGGCCTCCGCTATGCCATAGGCCGAAAAATCACCTGTCAGTGTGGCGATCTCTCCGACTTTGATGGTGTCCGAACCCCAGGACGGAAAAACTGACGACAGCATGGCAAGCAACAGTACAACGAATGAAACCACAGATTTTTTCACCTGAATTCTCCTCCTGATTCGATCAATTTATATACTCTGACGTAAGAAATTGACGTAAGGAAGGCCCGAAGAGCAGAGGGCCGAAATTTTGCGAAGTAAATTCTGTTCCCCTGAGCCTTCACAGGATTTTACTTTATCAGGCCTTTTTCCCTGTAATATTTTTCCGCGCCTTTATGGATGGGGATGGTGACGCTTTTGAGGGGATTTTGGGGGTCCATGTAGGAGGCTTTCGCCATGGCGGTGATCAGCTCTTCCCGGCTTTCCCACAGCGTCTTCGTCATTTGATACACCAGTTCATCGTCGAGGTCTTCCGACGCGATCAATATGGCCTGCACCGCCACGGTCTGGACGTCGCCTTTCTGTTTGGCGTAATCCGTCTGAGGAATGACATATTTCTGATAGAAGGGATACTGCTTTGTAATCGCGGCCACATCCGCGTCCGACATGCCCAGAATCGCCACGTCCTTGGCGAAGCAGAGGTCCTGATAGGTGGCGTTGGGGGCTCCGGTGGTCACAAAAATGGCGTCCAGCAGGTCGTCCTTCATACGGTCTACCGCGTCGACGTTGGAGAGATAAAAGGGCTGCACGTCTTTTTCCGAGAATCCGTAATGACTGAAAATCTGCTGAGAGTTGATCAATCCGCCGCTGCCCTGCTGGCTCATGGAAATTCTCTTCCCCTTCAGAGCCGCGATGTTATCGGCGCCGGAACTGCGAAGGGAGAAAATATGAATGACTTCGGGGAAAAGTGTGGCGATGGCCCGCTGTTTTCTGTATTCTTTGGTAAACATATGCTGCTGTTTCCAGGAGTAATCCGCCAAATCGTTCTGCGTCAGGGCCAGCTCCACCTCGCCGCCCTCCATGAGCTTGGTGTTCTCAATGGCTCCGCCTGTGGCCTGCGCCGCCACCGAAACTTTGTCCTTCAGTTTGGACGTCCATATTTTCGCCAGAGCCCCTCCGAAGGGATAATAGGATCCCGAAACGCCGGCCGTGGCGATAATCAGCCGCTGTGGAGCCGCCATCACCGATGAACACGAAAGCATCGCAAACACACACGCCAGAAGTACCACCGCAACCATTTTTTTCCTGCACATATTTTTGCACCTCCATAAAATAATAAAATATAAATCGGGTTGTATTATTTTTTGTATTGTTTTGCCGGTTCTGCCTCCTTTTTCTTATCCGGCGAAATTTATTTTTCGGAAAGTCCGCATGTTGAGACCGTATTCGCGTTTGCGAGACGGTTTGCGGTTCTTTCGCAGTTTCATCTGAGAAGGTCATACGCCATTTTTGCGATGGTCCCAAAGGCCGTCCTGCTGTCCCGCAGGTTTTTACTCATCAGGGAAATCGCGAGCAGGGGTTCCTCCTGGGGGCTGTACACGATGCCGACGTCGTGTTCCAGATCGAATTCCGGGATGCAGCCCGTTTTGTGCGCGATTTTAAGGGTCTCAGGGAGAAACAGAGGAATGGCCGTGTTGATCTGCTGTTTCGACAGGACGGTCAGCATCTGCTGCCGGTACTCCGGTTTCATGCGCTCGTTTTCGGTGACCATCAGCATGAGCAGCGCGTCCATATCTCCGGCAGTGGTTTCGTTGTCGATGCCGGCCCGAACTTTGTCGTAGTCCATCATGACGCGGCGGATGAACGTGTTTTTCAGCCCCAGGCTCCGCATGGTCGCGTTGATGTTGTCCATGCCAAGCAGGTCGATGAGAATATTGGTGGCCGTGTCGTCGCTGATGATGATCATAAGGGAGAGGATATCGAAGTACGTGAGCTCCATGCCCTCGTGCATCTCCCGCAGAATGCCGCAGTCGTAGCGGGAAACGCCGACCTTGACGTCATTCTTCAGGATATATCGATCCTCCGATTTGAAGCCCCCCTCGGAAAGTTTGCGGAAATACTCCCACATGATGGGGACCTTGATGATGCTTGCCGACGGAAAACGCCGGTTTTCGTTGAGCGTCACCGCTCCGCCGCCGGGAATGTCCCGAACGACCATCCCCAGAGAATCTCCAAAACTCTGCGCGTATTCCAAAATTTTCGTCAGCATAGCGCGCCGCCTTTCGTTCAGGTCAGGATTTGGGGGTTCCGGAGGTCGCCGGAGTTTTCGTCAAATCTCCGTCCAGCAGGGATTTCAGGGTCAGACTCGTCAGGTGTCCTCTGTCATAGAGGCTGGAAAAGAGGATATACTCGTCCTCGGAGTGGGCGCCGGAGCCCAGTGGACCGATGCCGTCCACGCCGGGAATGCCGGAGTCCACGATGTTGTTGATGTCTCCCACCGCGCCTTCGGGGTCCTCGGGAAAGGAGACGGGCGCCTGGATGGCTTCGGCGTTTTTGCGCAGAATCTCCATAAGCTCGCGGCTGCCCGGGATCAGTGTGATGGGCGGGCGGTGAAACTCCCCTTCGATGACCGTTTCGGTGTCGGGAACCCAGTTTTTGCGTCGGATGGCCTCCAGCTCCTTCTCAATCCGCCGGCGTTCTTCGACGGTGGGGACGCGAACGTCGATGGCGGCAAACGCCTCCTCCGGAACGATCCAGGGACTCATGCCTCCATGAATAACGCCCGTATTTATGGTCGTTCCCCCGCCCTTCAGGTTCTCCATCGCTATGAGCTTCTCCATCAGTTCCCGAATGGCGCTTCGTCCCTCATCGGGAGCTGAACCGGCATGGGAGGCCCGTCCTCTGACCCGAATCCGGAAAATTCCGCAGCCCTTGCGGACGAATTTGACGGCTCCGTCCGGCTTGGCCGGTTCCGCCACCAGCGCCGCGGTGACGCCTTTCAAAACGGAGGGGAGCAGCGGTCGGGACGCCGGCGAACCCACTTCCTCGTCGGCGTTGTAAAAAACGCGTATCGTTCCGGGAAAATCGGGGCCGTATGCCTCCAGAAAGGATTGAACGCCGTAAAGCATTGTCACCAGACCGCCCTTCATGTCCAAAACGCCAAGTCCTCTGGCAATGTCGCCCTTCAGGTCAAATTTTCGGTCCTGAGGGTGAGAGGATTCAACCGTATCCATATGACCCATCAACAGGACGCAGGGGCCTGATTCCGTCCCTTTCAGCTCCGCCACCAGGTGGCTTCCGTACTCTCCCTGGGGGATTCGTTTTACGGTAAACCCCAGGTTTGAGTACTCTCTGGCAAAAATGTCCCCCACTTTTGTGACAGATGCCGCGTCTCCGCTGGGGCTGTAGATATTGATCACATTTTCGAGCAGTGAAGCCAGCTCTTCTCTTTTTTTACGATTTGCCCAGAAATCCGCCATATCTGTTTTCAAGATATTTTCCTCCTGTTTTTTTACCGCGATGAATTCGCCTGAACCGTTCGGGTACGCCATTTTGAATACAGAAACAGAGCGGCGACGCAGATCAGTCCTGTGATGTCGCTGAAGTATCCCGGATGAATGAGCAGAATACCGCTCGTCAGAAGAACGAAGCGGAAAAACAGGTTGAGTTCCCCCTGGAACCACCCCTGAATGGCGCTGGCGACACAAAACATTCCCATCAAAGCGCCAATCGTGATTCTCATCAGGTCGAACCAGTGCACGTCCACAAGCACCAGCTCCGGAGACAGCACGAACATGTAGGGGACGATAAAGGCTCCGATCGCCAGTTTTGTGGCGTTGATTCCCGCTTTCATGGGGTTGGCCCGGGCAATCGCCGCTCCGGCAAAAACGGCGGAACACACGGGAGGCGTGATGTCGGCGATAATTCCAAAATAAAAGACAAATAAATGAGCGGCGATAATGGGGACGTTGAGCTGTATGAGCGCCATGCTGCAAATGGTGGAGGTGATGACGTAGTTGGCGGTGGTCGGAACTCCCATGCCCAGAATGAGGGAGGAAATCATGGTGAAAAACATCGTGAGCAGCAGATTTCCGTTGGCGAGCTCCACCAGTCCGTTGGCCATTTTGAGCCCGAGGCCGGTGAGGGTGATGCTGCCTACGATGATACCGGCGGTTGCGCTCACCGCCGCTACCCCAATCGCCAGCTTCGCGCCGTTTTGCAGGCATTCGAACACGTCGCGGACGCCGATGCGGCTTTCCCTGAACAAAGCCCCCACGACAATGGAGGTCACGATGCCCAGCAGTCCGGCCCTCATGGGCGTGTATCCCGATCCCAGCACCGCGACGATGACGATAATGGGCGTGAAAAGGATGCCCCGGCGGAACAGCAGCGGAAGGAGAGCGGGAATCTCCTCCCGGGGCAGGCCTTTCAGCCCCAGGCGTTTAGCCTCCAGATGAACGGACATGAAGATCCCCGTAAAATAGAGAAGCGCGGGAATAGCCGCGGAAAGCGCAATTTTTCCATAAGAAATTCCCGTGAATTCAGCCATTAAAAAGGCCGCCGCTCCCATGACAGGAGGCATCAGCTGTCCGCCGGTGGAGGCCGAAGCCTCGACGGCCGCGGCAAATTCCGGGGTGTATCCGGTTTTCTTCATGGCAGGGATAGTGAAGCTGCCGGAGCCCACCACGTTGGCGATGGAACTTCCCGAAATCATTCCCTGAAGAGCGCTGCTCACCACGGCCACTTTTGCGGGGCCTCCAACCGAGCCGCCGCAGATCGCGTTGGCGAAATCGTTGAAAAAGACGGAAACTCCCGTCCTGGACAGAAAAGCGCCGAACAGAAGAAACAGAAAGACAAAATTGCTGACGACGCCGATGGGAACTCCGAGGATCCCCTCCGTGCTCAGGTACATGTAGGTGAAAATGCGAAGCATACGAAATCCGCGGTGGTTGAAGAAACCGGGAATGTAGTTTCCGAAATAACAGTACAGAAGCGCCATGATCCCCAAAAACAAAACAGGCAGGCCGCAGGTTCTTCGCGTGGCTTCGAGGACAAGCAGCGTGGCCGCGAGGGAGACGGCAAAATCGACCTGCGTCATTTCCCCCGCCCGCTGGATGATGTCGAGGTAAAAGACGTTCCAGTAAGCGACGACGGCGATACTGGCGAGCGCAAATATTATCGACAAAACGGCGGGCCCTCTCTCGTGCTTTCCCCGTCCTGCCGGAAAAAGAATATACGCCAGGACAAGGGCAAAGCCCAGGTGGATCGAACGCTGAAGCTGCGGCGCCAGCGACCCGAAAATCGCCGTGTAAAGCTGAAAACAGGAGAAAGTCACCGCGATCAGAAAAACGATTTTTTTCCAGAACCCCTTGGGCTCCCATATCCCAAAATCCGAATCCAGCCTGGCCAGTTTCGAATTCAACTCCTGATTTTCGACCGGTCTCTCGTCCTCTGCACGCATCAGGCGGACATTCCTTTCCCTGTTGTTATTTTCCTCTTTTGTAATTCCTTTTCATTTTCAGAGAATGACAGAATTGATAATAATAAAGAATAAAGATGAAATAATTTAACAATTATAACATAACATATATTGCAAAATGCAAAAATATTATTACTAATATGCAAAAATACGGAGAAAATAGGGAGCAATATTTCCCTTCAAAGGTGTTTTCGTGTCGATGAATTTTGCAGAAGTCATATTTTCCAGATTTCAAATTGTTATACTATAATGGATTCTATAAAAAATAATATGTAAGAGAGTTGGACTGTCCCCGCGTATGCACACGGGTCACATCAGAAAGGGAAAGGTGACGGGTAAATGGCTGCAAAAGTCTTCCTGTCGTTTGGAGAGCAAATCTATCAGACCCTGAAAGAGCGGATTTTGAATAATTACTATCCCCCGGGGACGATGCTGCAGATTGAAAAACTGGCGGAGGAAATGGGCGTCAGCAGCACCCCTGTGCGGGAGACTCTGGTTCGCCTGAACAGCGTCGGGCTTGTCAACATGGTACGCAACAGGGGCGCCATGGTTTCCGCCATTGATGAGAAAATGGTCCGCGACGTCTGGGAATTTCGCGCGATTCTGGAACAGTGCGTCGCCCGCGAGGCCGTTCCGCGCATCGATCCGAAAGACCTGCATCGCCTGAGGGACCGGATAGAGTATCATCTGGCGAATCCCTCGAACTTCGAGCTTTATCAGGAAATCGATCAGGAGCTTCACGAGCTTCTTCGCGACCGGGCGGAGAACGATCTGGTCCGGGAAGCCCTCCGCAATCTGGTGGAACATGCCCGTCGAGTCCGCTATTTCGCGGAAAGCATGCCTCCGGACGAGAACATTCTCGTGGAGGTCTCCAAAGAGCATCTTCTTATCGTGGATGCCCTGCTGAGTGGCAAGGTGGACGACGTGCTCAGGACCCTGGAGGCGCACCTCGTTCATGGACGGGATCGGACCCTGAAAGCCCTCTCGAAGCTCTCTCAGCCCCCTGTCGTCGATGTGGCGTCTTCGGCGCCCGAAATCCCTAAACATCGGTCCCGGAAAGTCCGTTGATCCGGCTCCGCTCCGTCAGACGAAGGCAATCAAAAAACGCGTCCCCTCTGAAACGGGGGACGCGTTTTGTACTGCAACTGCAACTGCTTATTGGAATTGCTTATTTGATCCATCCGATCTCCTTGAAAAAGCGCAGCGCTCCGGGATGGTAGGGGAGCATCAGGTTTTCGGGCTGGTCCACCAGATCCGGGCCGAACTGCCGGACGGCGGCGGCCACGGCGCGAATCTGCTCCATGTTCTTCGGCTGATAAATGGCCTTCGTCATCTGATAGGCCAGCTCTTCAGGAAGATCCTCGCGGCAGACCACGAGATCGGGGGGATCTCCGGCCGTCAGGATTTCGTAGTCCTGATTGGGATAAATCCCCTTTGGAATCGTCCTCCGCCGGATGAAGGGATTTCCCTTCTGCAAATTGACGAAAGCCTCGTCGGACAGAGGCAGAATCACGACCTTGCCGGAGAGCATCAGCTCGCTGACGGCGGACGCGCCCGGGGTCAGTCCCAGAATGGCGCCCTCAATGAGCCCGTCCTGCATCATTTCCACCGCCTGGCCGGCCTCCACGTATTCCGGCGTGAAATCCTTGTAGGTCAGTCCGTAGGCCGCGAAAATCTCCCGGGAGTCAGCCTCGCCGCCGCTGCCCACCGGCCCCACCGCCACGCGTTTGCCCTTGAAATCGGTGACGGAGGAAATGTTGGCGTTCTTCAGGGCGAGAACCTGTTTCGCGTCAGCCGTCACGCCGCCGCTCAGCGCACGAATCCAGGGCATCTTCTCCTTGTATTTTTCGATGCCGTTGATGGCCCGGTAGGCTTCCACGGGCCTGCAGGTCGCCACCTCAATGTCCTTCGTGCGAAGCATGTCGATATTCTGAACCGCGCCCGCCGTGGAGATGGCAACCGCCTTCATGTTCGGGATTTCGGCGTTCCATATTTTGGCCATTGCCATGCCCACGGGATAGTTCATTCCTCCCACGCCGGCCGTCCCCATCGTAATGTACGTCTCCGCCGCGAAAGCGCCTCCCGTCATGCAAAGTACCGCCACGACACCCCATGCTGCCGCCTTCATGAATCTGTTCACCTTCAACGACCTCCTTTACAGTATGTTACCGCCACTTTACGCAGGAGTCCGAGCTCCTCCGTTTTTTCCTTCAGTGTAAAAAACGTATCCCGCTCCCAGCGCTCCCAAAGTGAATCCGACGCAGTCCGTCATCAGGCCGGGGTGAATCAGGGCAAGGGCCGCCATGAAAAATAAAATCCGCAGGGGTATGGCAAGGGGTCTCTTTAAATAACCCTCGACGGAAATCGAGAGAAGCGCCGTCCCCAAAAGTCCCGTCGCCGCTGCCCAGACAATGGTCGTGGCGCTGTCCGCCTCCAGCAGAATCGCGGGAGAATAGATGAAGAAGAAGGGAACGATGAACCCCGCCAGAGCCAGTTTGAAGGCCGCCCAGCCCACCTCGTTGGTTCCGGAGCCCGAAAGCCCCGCCGCCACGTAGGAGGCCAGAGCCACGGGAGGCGTCACCGTCGAAAGGCAGGAGTAATAGAAAACGAACATGTGCGCCTGCAGGTTGGGAACTTTCATCTCCCGAAGAATGGGAACCGCGATGCTGGCGGCGATGATGTAACAGGCGCTGGTGGGAAGCCCCATGCCCAGAATGATCGACACCACCATGCAGAGAATCAGGGCCACGAAAAGGTAGCCTCGGGACAGAAGAACGATATTGTCCGCAAGGATGATTCCGATGCCCGTCATGGACAGAACCGCGACGACAAATCCCGCGTTGGCCATGGCGACGCTGAGGCTGATGCAGGAGCGAGCGGAGTTTACCGCCATGGGAAGCAGCTTCGACGGTCCGAGACGGGTTTCCCGATGGAACAGAGAAAGGGCCCAGGTCGCCAGCAGAGAGTAAAAAGCGGCGTAAAGAGGCGTGAACTGCTCCATCAGAAGCCACACCAGAATGACGATGGGAATGAACATGTGCCCATAACGCCGTACGGTTTTCCCCACCTTTGGAATCTGGTCCTCCGGCAGGCCTCTCAGGCCGATTTTGCGCGCCCGAATATCCACCTGAAAGTAGACCGCCGCGAAATAAAGAACGGCCGGGATGATGGCGACGGTGGCTATGCGGATGTAGGGGATTCCCAGAAATTCCGCCATGATGAAGGCCCCCGTTCCCATGACGGGGGGCATGATCTGTCCTCCCGTGGAGGCCGCGGCCTCTACTGCGCCAGCAAAATAAGCCCTGTAGCCGACTTTTTTCATCAAGGGGATGGTGAAGGCCCCGGAGGTCGCCACGTTTGTGGCCGCGCTTCCGCTGATCATGCCCACCAGGGCGCTGCCGATGACCGCGACTTTTGCCGGTCCTCCCACGTGACGTCCGCCCCAGGCCAGGGCCACATCGTTGAAAAGCGTACCCAGACCGCTCTTTTCCAGCATGGACGAAAAAACGATAAAAAGGACGAGGTAGGTGGAGGCGATGCCGATGGGCAGACCGTATATGCCCTCGGTGGTCAGGTACATCTGGTAGATGATCCGCTGAATCGAGTAGCCCCGGTGGGAGAGGACTCCCGGTACATAACGCCCCAGCCAGGCGTACAGCAGAAAGACGACGGCCAGAATGAGCAATCCCTTGCCGGCCACGCGCCGACAGGCTTCCAGCACCAGCACAATGGCCACAGCGCCGAACACGTAGTCCCGGGGCAGGGCGACTCCGCCCCGAAGGGCGAAGCTGTCCACGTTGAACACGGTGTAGAGAGACACGGCGGCGGACGCGGCGATCAGAATCATGTCAAGAACGCTGGGACGCCTTTGGATCGACCTTTTCGAAGCCGGGTAATAAAGCCAGGTCAGACAGAGAATGACTCCCAGGTGGATGGCGCGGTGCTTGAACATCAGAGGCATTCCGAAACGGGACGTAATGATGTGATATAAAACGAAAATACAGGATAGCGTGAGAACCGAGTATTTCCAAAAAGGTTCCATGTCGGTGCGATAGCGATTTTCAGCAGAGGCCTCGCGCAGAACGCGTTCTCCCTGCTCTTCCGGCGAGGGGTTTTCTTCCCTGCCGCCCGCTTTGGAACTGTCTTCTTTCATGTCGCCCCCTCCTCTGGCAGAATTGAGATTCTCTGTCCTCTGGTATTGTGTCGTCACATTTTTCTCAGATGAACGGCAAAACCCATCACATCAAGATCAAGATAAACCCGCCGCAGAGTCCCGTCCTCCTCGTACCGTTCCGTACCGGGAAGGGTATGGATGCCTTTTGCCTCCAGAAACCTGGCTGCCCGGGCGACGTCATAAGTCCCTATGGCGATATGTCCTTTTTCACCTAAATCAGGCTGTTTCATGAATTCAAAACCTGTTCCGGCAAAGCTGGAGTTTGGTCGTTCCCGAAGTTCAAAACCGAACAAAAAAGCCATCTTTTGCGCCATTTCTTTCGATTGTTCCGGGTTTGCGCAGTTGACTCCCAGATGGAGCAGGCAAAAACCATGTTCCGCCCAGGGCGTTTTCTCCGTTTCTTTTTGTTTATCCATTCTTAGCGGTCCTTTCGACCTGATATCGTTTCATTTTGTATTTTCTCCATAAAGGCCAGGCGAGTGAAAACAGAGTTAAAATCAGCACAATCAGGCAAATAGGGCGTCTGAGAAAAATCATGAAACTCCCTTTTCCCATAAGTAAGGCCAAACGCAGATTGTATTCCGCCATTTGCCCCAGAACCATTGCCAATACCATCGGAGCTGCAGGATATCCGCATTTTTTCATAAAATATCCTACAATGCCAAAGGCGAACATGACCCACACATAAAACATGCTGTTATCGAGAGCAAACGTACCCAAAATACAAACGCCCAGCACGGAAAAAGCCACGATTTCACGGGGAACCAGCGTGACCTTCGCGAAAAATCTGGCGCAAAAAATTCCCAACCCCGTCATCAGAGGCGCGCCCAGGAGAAAAGCGGCAATGATCGAATAAGGAATTTCGGGATTTCGCGTAAAAAGCAACGGTCCCGGCTGAAGTCCCTGAATCGTCAGCGCGCCAATCAAAACCGCGGCCGCGGACGATCCGGGAATACCCAGCGTCAACAAAGGAACCAGAGCTCCGCTGACGGCCGCGTTGTTCGCCGATTCGCAGGCCGCTATCCCTTCAATGGCTCCATGTCCGAATTTTTCCGGGTGTCCGGAGCGCTGTCTGGCGTTATTGTAGGCGAGCCAGGATGCAATGTTGGCTCCTGCCGCCGGAATGACGCCCACAATATATCCCAACAGTGTCCCCCGCAGAATCGTCGGCATGACATATTTAATATCTTCGACAGTGGGCAGGGAATCCACCTTTCCTTCGACGTTGCCGGCGAGGCTTTTTTCTTCGGATTTTTCAAAGAGGCTGAACACTTCGGAAATAGCAAATAACCCCACCATTGCGGGGACAAAGGGCATTCCTCCGAGAAAGTGATAGCTCACCACAAAACGGGATGTTCCGCTGACCGCGTCTACTCCAATACAGGACAGGAGCAGACCGAAAATCGCGCTGATACAGCCCCTGATCAAATCTTCCGCCGAGAGCGTCGACACGATACTGAGTCCCAGGAAGGCCAGAGCAAAATACTCCGGCCCTCCGAATTTCAGGGCAAAGGCTGCCAGTGGAACGGCAGAAAAGAGCAGCAGAACGGTGCTCAGAAGGTTCCCAATTCCCGAACTGATCATGGAAATGCCCAACGCTCTGCCCGCCTGCCCCTGACGCGTGAGGGGATATCCATCGAGAGCGGTAGCTGCCGCGGCGGAGGTCCCCGGTGTATTGATGAGAATGGCCGTGATGCCGCCGCCATACTCGCACGCCATATAGAGCCCGGTCAGCAGGACGATTGCCGGGACGGGCTTCATGCCGAAGGTGAAGGGAATGAGGAGTGATATTCCCAAGGTCGGGTTCAGTCCCGGCATGGCTCCCACAAAATAACCAATCACCGTGCCCGCCAAAAGGGCCAGCAGCGCCGAAGGTTCGAAGATGTGTACAAATCCAGCCGTCAGATGTTCCAGCATGATTGCATCACACAGGCAGCGGCACGGACAGTATTTTGTAAAAAAGAACGTATGCGACGATGGTGAATCCCATCGTAACCAGCGCGACTTTCAGGGGATTTCGATATCCCAGCGACAACAGAAGGCAAATGGAAAAAATCGGAGTGACGATGAAATAGCCTCCTGCGGGAATGAGAAAAATATAGGCCGCAGAAAGGATAATGCCCCTCAGAAGCTGAAGATCGATGGAGAATTTCGTTTTATCTTTTTTTCGCCGTCGGATTGCCCGGAAAAGGTTGATACCTCCAAGCAGAATCAGCGACAGAGCCAGCAGTTTCGGAAAATGGGCCGGTCCTATCCTGTCCGTCAAAGAACCGAACGAAGAGGCCGCCATCCAAAAAAGCGCACCGCAGACTGAGAAAGCGAAAGCCAACAGAGATTCTCCAATCCAGATCTCCATCAATTCACCTTCTATCTCTAAATTTATTTTATCAGTTAAATGTTATTATTTTTGAAGCTCCGCCATCTGCGCCATCTGTTCAAAATCTTTTTTGGCGTACGCGGAAAATTCCTCTGAATCCATATACGTGATGATCTGATTCGATTTTCTTACAAATTCCTGAAAAGCGGGAACTTCCATCGCCTTCTGTATGCTTGAGGACAGTTTTGCCCTGACGTCCGCCGAAATTCCCTTTTTGGCGATGAAACCTCGATAAATCGTCATGACGATGTCGTAACCCGACTCTTTGAACGTGGGGGCGTCGGGGAAGAATTCGAGGCGTTTTTCCCCGCTGACCGCGAGAATGCGAATTTTGCCGGCCTCTACGTACTGGCTGACGGTGGCGGGCGCCGTGGCGATTACCTGAACGTGTCCGCCCAGAAGGTTGGTCACCGAGTCAGCCCCTCCCTGGTAAGGCAGCCATGTGACGTCAAAACCGCCGAGCTGCGCAAAACGCAGAATCATCAGATGATGCCCCGTCCCGGTGCCCTGTCCTCCCACCATGACGGTACCCTCTTTTTTGGCATAATCGGCGATATCCTGCAGCGTTTTGAAGGGACCATCCGCCAAAACGGCCACCGCGTAAGGATCCAACTGTGTACTGCAGACGAAGTCAAAATCGTCGTAGGAGAAATCTTTTTTGAGCTGAGTTTGAAGGGCGGTAATCTGAGATGCGTTGATGGACGCAACGGTATACCCGTCAGCGGGTTCCATGAGCAGCGCCGCAAAGGCCGCGCCTCCGCCGCCCCCCGGCTTGTTGACGACAACCATGGGCTGTCCGAGAAACTGTTCCGCGCAGTTGGCGATCTGGCGCGCGAGCACATCCGTCGGAGACCCCGCTGTCGCCGAGTTGATGATGGTTATCGGTTTTTCCGGAAAAGCCGCGTTCGCGGGGGAAACCTCAAAAATAACCGCACACAGCGATACCACCAGGAGAATAATAAGGAAAAATGCTGTTTTTTCTGTCCGTCTGTTCACCTGCATAACTCTTCCCTCCCTTACGATTTTGAAAAGCCAAAAATTCTTTTGAGCCAACCTCATTCAAAATCTTATTGACAGATTGTTTGCAGTTTGTAACGTAAACAGGGGTGTCTCTCCAGGAGTTCATATAAATTTTTGTGCGTCACTTACCAGTGTTAAGCGTCTTTTTTTAGTACACGATTACTAATACCTGTCAATTCAGGATCCTACCCTCCAGGACGCTTTGATTCTTTTCAGCACGGTCAGAATGCTCAGAGCCGCAAGGTAAGTCGTTTTGGGGTTTTCCGGGTCCGCCACGTTTTCCAGAATGATGCGGCCTTTTCCGGAAGCCCCTTCCCAGGCAATTTCGTGCGTATTCAGCGTGACAGAAGGATCAGCCAGAATGCGAACCCGGGTTCGGTCAAATCCGATGCCCGACAGGCTCAGCACGGCGGCAATGTTGATATTTTGAGGAAACTCTTTGACGCAGTCCCGGGCTGGGCCTTCATAAAGCAGGCAGGGCTCCTTCAGGTTCGTCAGATCGACGTTTAAACGCTCCACGTAAGGGATGTTTTTCCACGCCCGAGGCATTTTTCGAGTCGTCATCGTCACCTTGTCCACACCGGCGATACAGGCTGCCTGAAGGGCATCCATACCTCCTATTCCTCCCGAAGGAATGTAGAATACAGCTCCGCCTTTTTGTGCGGCGTTTTTCAGTTTTTCCAGCAAATGATTGTCGACCAAAGCGCCGACACTGGCTGGAACGAGGTCGATTCCACGTTCAAGGCAGAAAGCCCCGCTGGAGGCGAGAGCCTCATGGGAGGCGGCTTCGACAACGACGTCCGGCTTTTGCGCCGCCAGTTCCTCAATGTCCGTAGTCCAGAAAATACCCTTGCTCCCGGCCAGTTCTCTGCCTCTTGAGGTGCTGCTGCGGCCGCAGATCGCCTTTATTTCCAAATTCAGCTCCGGTTTTTCCGTAATTTGTTTAACGAGATAAGAGCCGATGGTTCCACAGCCGATTAATCCCAGTTTTATCATTCTCTTTCACCTTCTATTTCACCCTGACGTCTATTCCTTTTTCCTTTAAATACCTGGCCGCTCCCGGATGGAAGGGGACGTTGATGGATTTTACGTTTTCGAGGGAAATATATTTGGCCGCCGAGTGAATGCTTTTCAGAGTTTCCACGTTTTCGAAGATCAGTCGCGTGGCGTCGTAGGCTGTCTGTTCCGGGAAGCTGTCCAGCGCCGCCAGCGTAATCCACAGGGCAAAGGTATCCACGTCTCCGTCCAAAGATTTGTACGTATCTTTGGTCAGAGAGATGGGAACGAAATACGTGTACTGAGAGCAAAATTTCTTAATGTCTTCCGCTGTAAAGGGGATCAGTTTGACGGGATGGGTGGTCTCCAGGTCCACAACCCAGGGCGCCGGCGCCGCCGTATTGACGATGGCCGCGTCGATTTGCCCGTCCCGGAAGGCGTCCGTGGTTTCGACAAAGGAAAGATACCGCGGATCGATGGTCTCCATGGACAGCCCCATGGTTTCGAGGATAATCTTATTCGTGGCCAGAATGCCGCTTCCGGGAGAGCCCACGGAAACCTTTTTCCCTTTGAGGTCGGCAAAGGTTTTGATGGGGGAGTCCTTCAGCGCGATAACCTGAACGATGTTGGGGTACATGGGAACCAGAGAAGAAATTTTGACGGGCTCTTTGAACGTGGCGTTTTGCCCTTTCAGCGCATCCAGCATGACGTCCAGCTGGAGGACGCCCATTTCCACCTTGCCCGCGTCCAGCAGACGGGCGTTTTCCACGGCTCCGGCCGTAACCTCAGAGACTGCCGTGATTTTTAAATTTTTCTGGAATAAATCCGCAAATCCGGAAGCCATAATATAAAACGTACCGGAAGTTCCGGCTCCGGCGATGGAAATCTGTCGGACCTCTCCTCCCTGCACGCTGCCGCAGAACAACAGGGTAAGCACAGTGACCATAAGCGTTATTTGAACGAACCTGTTTTTCAAAATTACTTCTCTCCCTTCTGAAAAATATTTCTATATTAAATTGTTTTTAAGCTGCGTTTTTGCCATGAATAAACGGCGACAAGGAGAACAAAACCGATTACGGAAAAAATAATATTGGGCAAAATCAATAAAAATCCGCTGATTATGAGAACAATGCGTTCCCACACAAAAGTTTTTCTGAAAAACCAGCCGCATATGCCTGCTCCAATTCCTATGGACCCCAAAATGGCGGTCAGAGCCGAGAGGAAGATGTGCCACAGAGGACCCTGCCAGATAAGGATGGGGTCGTACACGAAAACATAAGGGATAAAAAAGGCTGTCAGACCCAGCTTGCAGGCCTCTATGCCGGTCCTCCAGAAATTGGCCTTTGCGAGACCGCTGGCCGCGTAAACCGCCAGAGCCACAGGAGGCGTTATCATGGATAAACAACTGAAATAAAAGACGAATAAGTGGGCCGCTATGGGGACGACGCCCAGTCTGACCAGGGTCGGTGCTCCCAGAACCGCCAGAATCAAATAGGCGGGGGTTGTGGGTAAACCCATTCCAATCAGCATACTGGCCAGCATGATGAAGAACAGGACAAGGAAAAGATTTCCCCCGGCAATGGCCAGGATGATGCCGGTAAACTTCATTCCGATCCCGGTGAGGTTGATGACGGCCACCACGATCCCCGCGCAGGCTGTGGAGGCGATGACCACCAGCGCGGTCCTGGCGCCATTGATGAAGGCGTCTTTCAGCCCGAGGGCATAATGCTTTAAATCACGCCGGGAATAAAAAAGACCTACGGCCAGGGTAGTGAAAATGGCCCACACAGCCGCTTTGATGACCGAGACGCGCAGAAAGACCAGCATGGCAATCAGCACGACAAGAGGAGCGATACACAATCCCTTTTTTTTGAACATCTCCGGCAGACCGGGAAGTTCGGAGGTGTCCGCTCCAACCAGCTGCTGCCTTTTTGCTGTAAAATGGACGGTTACGAAAAGGGTGCAGTAGAAAATGACCGCGGGCAGCAGGGCCGCCAGAATGACAGAGCGGAAGGGGATTCCCAGAATTTCGGCCATGATGTAGGCTCCGGCTCCCATCATGGGCGGCATGATCTGTCCCCCCGTGGATGCCACAGCCTCCACGGCTCCGGAAAAAGCGGAGGTGTAGCCCAGAGATTTCATCAGGGGAATCGTTATGGAGCCCGTTCCCATGACGTTGGCCACGGCGGAGCCGGAAATCGTTCCAAAGCAGGAGCTTGCTACAATGGCCGCCTTAGCGGCTCCCCCGCAGCTTTTTCCTACAGCCCGCATGGCCACGTCGATATAAAATTGTCCTATTCCTGTAATATCAAGCAATGATCCGAAAATGACAAAGAGAAAAACATAATTGGCTGAAACCCCCAGAGGCGTTCCGAAAATGCCTTCTGTGCTCAGGGAAATTTGTGTAACGAGACGCTCCAGATCGTACCCTCTGTGCCACAGCATTCCCGGCAGCCAGGGACCGGCGAAGGCGTAAACCAGAAACACCAGAGCGATTCCCATCAGCACCGGTCCCGTAATACGCCTTGTGAACTCCAGCACCAGCAGAATCAGCGCGATTCCTGCCGCCATGTCCGGGCCGCTGGGGATGCCAAAACGCTCCATGATACTGTGAAAATTGTACAAAAGGTAAAAAACGATGACGCCTGGGGCGACGATACGCACAAGGTTAATAGTTTTTCCCAGAGGCCAGTCGCTTTTTTTCAGATCGTAAAGAGCGGCGATTGTAAGAGCAAACGCAAGGTGGACTCCCCGCTGTTCCACTGCGGGCAATACGCCACGGGCAGCGGTATAAAGGTGAAAAAACACCATTCCCAGCGATAAAACGGTAATCGCCCCGTTCGTTTTTGTCCGAGACATGCTATCACTCTTTCCTCAGTCGATCTGAAATCGATCTGAACGAAGGTTTGATACCAATTTGCTTTCAATCGAGCGTTAATGAAGAAGCTAATGTTTGAATATCACTGCTTTTAGCTATTCTAACTTTAGGCCTTTTATTTCAAATTGGTATGAAGCCTCCGTCACCGGAATCTATTCCAGGAAGGAAACCAGCCGGTCCGGATCGATGTTGCCGCCGGAGAGGAAGAAACAGATGCGCTCTCCATTTTTCACCTTAAAGGTTCCCTCCAGAGCGGCCGCGAGGCCGATGGCGGCGGAGGGCTCCACCAGCACCTTGCCCCGGAACAGAATTTCCGTTACGGCCTGTCGAATGAAGGGGTCCGAGGCCACAACCACCTCGTCCACGTATTTCTCGATCAGGGGATAATTGCATTCTCCGGTGGCGGTGATCATCAAACCGTCGGCCAGGGTTGGCCCCATCTCCACCGTCACGGGCTTTCCGGCTTTGCGGCTTTCCGAATAACGCGCGATATGCTCGGGCTCGACGCCAATGACCCGTATGCCGGGGCGCGATTCCTTCAGGGCGACGGCCACTCCCGCCAGCAGGCCGCCTCCTCCCAGAGGCACGACCACCGTGTCCACATCGGGCAGGTCCTCGGCGATTTCCAGTCCGCTGGTTCCCTGTCCGGCGATCAGCTCCGGATCGTTGTAGGAGTGCACCAGCGTGTAACCGTACTCCGCCTTGAGTTCGTAAAGCTTTTTGTAACGCTGAATGGAGTCAAAGCCGTGGAGAACGACCTCCGCGCCCAGGCTCTTTGTCCCGTCGATCTTGGTTTGCGGGGCGTTTTCAGGCAGCACGAGAATCGCCCGCACGCCCAGCATTTTCGAGGCGTAAGCGACGCCCTGAGCGTGGTTTCCGGAGGACGAGGCGATAATTCCCTTTCCCCGCTCCTCGTCGGTCAGAGTCAGAATTTTGTTCGTCGCGCCCCGGATTTTAAACGATCCCGTGATCTGAAGGTTCTCCGGTTTGAAATACACCTGTGCGTTTACCAGAGAGTCCAGTTTGTCCGCCCTCAGAATCGGCGTGTGTCGAACCTTTCCCGCAATGCGCTCCCTTGCCTTCTTTACGTCGCTGATGCCGACAATTCTCACGTCCGTACTCATGACGTTCGGACCTCCTCCTGGAATAAAAAATGAACTTTAAGGACAAAATTAACGGTGAATTCTTTTTCCTGTATTATACATTACGTGTATTGTTTTTGACATAAAAAAGGCCCCGCCCTTTCGCCCTCCGCGGCGGAGAGGAAAAGACAGGACCATTGGGATGTCGGGAGGCCCGTCGTCCGAGGGCGGTCGATGTTTTTATCCGAAGATGAGATTCGGCAGATACAGCACGAGTTGCGGGAAAAAGATGAGAAATCCCACGAGAAGGATAATCATGGCGTAAAAGGGCAGAGCCTCCCTGGTCGTTTCCTGGGGAGAACAGCCCATGATTTCGGAGGTGGAATAGAGCGCTACGCCCACAGGAGGCGTCATGATGCCGAAAGTCACCGTGGTCATCATGACGACGCCAAAGTGCACCGGATCGATGCCGATCTTCGTGATCACGGGGACGAACACCGGCGTGAGCAGAAGGGCAATGACTCCGGTCTCAATGAACATGCCCGCCAGAACCAGCAGGAAAATAATCAGGATGAGAAGCATGTGCTGATTCGACGTGAGGCCCAGCAGGATTTCCGCGATGGTCTGGGGGATCCGGCCAAACACGATGGCGTATCCGAAAGTTCCGGAAAGTCCCAGAATGAGCATCAGAACGCCCACGTCCACCAGGGTCTGCTTCGAGGTCGCCCAGAATGTTTTGAGGGTCATTTCCTTGTAGATCACGACCCCCACGAATATGGCGTAGGCCGCGGCGAAAGCCCCCGATTCCGAAGGAGTGAACAGGCCGAAACGGATTCCCGCGATGAGGATGAAGGGAAAAACCAGTGCCCAGACGTTTTCCTTCAGGGCCCGCGTCACTTCTCTGAATGTGGGAGGCCGGTCGGTGATGGGCCGATACCCCCGCCGTTTGGAGGTGAAGTGAACGGTCAGCATAAAAAATACCATCATCAGCAGTCCGGGAATGACGCCGCCCACGAAGAGCCGCCCGATGGAAACTTCCCCCACGGATCCGTAGATGACGAATCCCATGCTGGGCGGAATGGTGCAGGTGATCAGGGCGGTCAGGCCGTTGACGGCGGCTCCGTAACCCCGGGAGTAGCCCTGTTTGACCATTTCGGGGCCCAGGATACGGCTTTCCATGACGGCGTCGGCGTTGGCCGAACCGGAGACTCCGCCCATCAGGGTGCTCAGGATGACGCTGACCTGCGCCAGACTGCCCGGCAGGTGCCCCACCAGCACTCTGGAGAGATTGACCAGCCGCTCGGTGATTCCGCTGGAGTTCATCAGGTTTCCGGCAAAGATGAACAGCGGAATGGCCAGCAGGGTGAAATTCTGGGTCTGAGCGACGATTCGCTGCACGGTCACGGAGGCCGGAATATCCGGATTGTTGACGATGAAAACGAACCCCGCGAGACCAATGGCGAAGGCCACCGGCATTCCCAAAAACAGCAGCAGGAGAAATACGGAAACCAGTAAAGTCATAAGGATTCACGCCCTTCAGGTTTCTTTGTTCAAAATTATTTTAAACGGAGTCCCGTTCAATCGATTTCAGAGTTGAGGGAAAATCGCAGAGTTGTTTTTTCAGTTTGATCGACATGGAGACGATCATGAAAAAGGAACAGACCGGAAGACTCGCGGTCACGTAGGAATAGCTCAGAGTGATGTTCTGGAACTGGCGTTTCGCGTTGCTGATGCAAAGTGGAATTCCGTAAATGATCAGGATGACGAGGAACAGGATGATAATCACGGACCAGAGGACGAAGATTTTCTTTTGGGTTTTCAGAGAAAACCTTGAGGTGAGGAAATCCACGTTGATGATTCTGTTCTGACGAATGCCCACATCCGCTCCCATGAACGAGACCCACGAAAAAAGAAGCAGGGAAATATCCACCGCCCAGTTGAGGGGATGCCCGATGGACCTGCCCGCGGCCGAGAGGAGGATCAGGAGGGTCATCACGATGAGGCCCGCTGTCGCCAGCGTTTCTTCCATTTTGCAGACGATGTCATAGAAGCGTTTTACCGCATCCATCCCGGAGCACTCCTTTCTTATTTAAAAGCAGCCGCATAAAACGCCGCGGCAACCCTTCTTTGCGCTGCCGCGGCTTCTTCCTGCAGACGGTGCGGTCTACTTTTTGCCAATTTCCGCGTAAATCTGTTTGCGGAGCTCGGTGAATCCCAGCACTTCGTAGGCGGCCTTTGCGGCTTCTCTGAAGGCGTCGAGGTCCACCTGAACGACCTCCATGCCCTTTTCAACCATCTGCGCCTCGTACTGGTCGCCCAGCTTGATGTTGACCTGAGAGGTCAGCTCGCCCTGTTTGGTGAATTCTTCGACCAACAGTTTCTGGTAGGATTCCGGAAGGGTCTTAAACCATTTTTCCCCGACCATGAGGCCGTTGAGAAGCTGGAAATGTCCCGTTTTATCGATGTACTTCAGCACCTCGTACACCCGCGCGCCCCAGTTTGCGGAGTGCTGGCTTTCGCAGCCGTCGATGGCTTTCTGCTGTACGGCGGTGTAGACCTCGGTCCAGCCCATTGCCACGGGCGTGGCCCCAAGGGAGCGGATCGACTCGGACCAGGCGGGAGCGCCGGGGGTGCGGATGCGAAGGCCCTTCAGGTCCGCCGGGGTTTTTATCGGCTTGTTCGTCAGGAAATGACGGGCGCCGGCAAACCAGTTGAACGCCAAAAGGCGGATACCGTTCTCGTCAGCCAGTTTGCGAATGCAGTCCTCCCAGTAGCCGGTTTTCTCCACTTTCAGCAGTTCGTCGTAACTGTCGGCAAAATACGCTACTCCGACGATACCGATTTCCTTCACGTAGTTGGCCATGCGGCCCGCGTCCGTGACCACCGCCACGTTGACGCCCTGAAGCGCCTGCTCGATGACATCCTCGTCGCTGCCCAGCTGCGCGCTGGGGTAAACCAGCACCTTGAGCTTTCCGCCGGTGCGCTCCGCCACGCGTTCCGCTATGGCGCGAAATCCGTCACAGTAAGGATCGGAATCCGCCATCTGCGTGGAAACCCGCAGGGTATACTCCTTACCGTCCCCCTCCACGGGAGCGCCAGCCGATGCCGCGAAAGCAGGAACTGCCAGTGTCAGCAGAAGCACGAAAACCACAGACAAAACTCCAGGAAACCTTTTCACCGTTATCCCTCCAGTATTATTTTTGCCGTTGCTCTTCGATACCCGGAAAACCGACGCGTAAACTCTGATGCTGAAATCTGACGATGGTTCGCAAAAAACAGATTTTAACTCTGAAAGAAGCACAGTCCCTCCTTTCCAGTTTTCTCAGATTATACCTCAAATTTTACGCATAAAAAACATAAAGAAAGCATCTCGTCCGCCCGCGACCGCGATCATCAGCCCGTCCAGGTCACTCTGTATTTTTTTAAAAAACCTGTGGGGCTGTAGGATTCCTTGGCCTGACGAATGCCCTGGACGCCCATGTCCTGTTCGCGGTTCACCGTATGGAATCCCGCGGAACCGGCGGGACTGGTAAGGCTGGAAAGAAACATTTGATTGATGGCCTGATAGACGCCTTTGTAAAACTCCAACCCTTTTTCGAAGTGAATGACGACAGTCCCGTTCCCCAGGTCTTCCGCCACGGTGTAGGCCGCAATCCTGTCGTTCACGGAAATTTCTCCGCCCAAAATGCCAGGAAGTCTTTCCCATTCGTCGAGCACCCGCGTGATGGCGATGTTTTCGGCCTCAAGCCCGGGAGATTCTCTGCAGCCGCGCCACCGGCGCCACTCTGCCTGCATCTCTCGAATGGCTCCGATGTTTTGGCAGGACACGGGGGAATAGGTGTAGTCGTACTTTTTTTTGAATTGAGTCAGCAGGTTTTTTTTCCTGTGCAGTTTATTGCCGGAGAGAGAGACCATTTTGTCGAAGTCGTAAAGATATTCCCATTCGTTGCGCTGTTCTTCCATGCGGCAGCGCCCCTGCAGCTGCTCGGACCAGATCTCCGCGAGCTCCTGAGGGACCCGCTCGAACGCCGTCTCCGGCGGAACGTTGTCCTCCATGATTTGCGCCCAGTCCGGCCGTCTCCAGTCTCCCACGGGGGCCCACCAGGCGGGGGAGGCGCCGGCGGTTGCCCGCAGCCAGCATAAACCGTCTCTGAAGGCCCAGATATAGCGGCGTTCCTCTGACCATCCCCACAGATTGATGAAAGTATAGTCGGAAGCTTTTTCCCGGCATTTGCTGAAAAGCTCGTGATATTCCTTTATGCTGTCCGTTGACAGCGGAGTAAAAGCCAAAGTCAAATCGATTTCGCCCCTGATTTCATAAAGCTGCAAACTTTCACAACACGCTGCGGCCCTGTCTCTTCGGAGTCAGTACAAAGTGTCCGGGAACAGTTTCATACATTTCCTCTTCGATTGCAATAAACTTCTGCTCGAAGGGCAGGATTTTTTTGGAGCGCTCCGACCGGGGATCGGGGAGAGGCGTGGCGGACAGGAGCGCCCGGGTGCAGGGGTGCAGGGGATTGCCGAACAGCTCGTCCGTGGGAGCGAGCTCCACAATGCGGCCGGCGTGCATAACGGCCACCCGGTCGCAGAGAAAACGCACCATGGAGAGGTCGTGGGTGATAAAGAAAAGCGTGAACCGGCGTTCTCTTTGCAGGCGTTGAAACAGCGTCATGATCTGAGCCTGTATCGAAACGTCCAGGGAGGCTGCCGGCTCGTCCGCGACGATGACCTCCGGCGTCAGGGCGAGGCTTCGGGCGATGGCCACGCGCTGACGCTGCCCGCCCGATATTTCCGGCGGATATTTGGTGCGATCCAGACAATTCAGCCCCACCATCAGCAGCAGTTCCTCTATTTTTGCCTGCAGGTCCTGTTTTTTTCGATAAACATGATGGATGATCAAAGGTTCCGCGATGATATCTTCCACGGTCATCCGCGGGTTCAGAGCTGCGGCGGAGTCCTGAAAGATCACCTGCATACCCCGCTGAATTTCACGCCGGTTCCGCCGGTAGGAGCGTTTTTCGGAAACGAGCCTGTCCCGGAAACAGATCTCTCCCGACGTGGGAGTGTAAAGCCCCATCATCGCCCGGGCGATTGTGGATTTCCCGCAGCCGGACTCTCCCACCAGGCCGAACACCTCGCCCCGGCGCAGGTCGAAGCTCACGCCGCGCACCGCCTCCACCGCAAACGAACGGCTGACACGAAAATTCTGCCGGTAATTCCTTACGCTGACGATTGTTTCCTCATTGTGGGGCGTCGTTTTGCCGGCTCCGCCAGTGGGCCGCGTCCGCGTCGTTCCGGAGAAAATCCGCGGGGGCGGGGATACCTTCGGCGCGCGCGGGTCCAGCAGCCAGGTGGCGGCGCTGTGCGTGTCGGAAATTCTGAACATGGGCGGGGCTTCTCTGTAGTCGATGGCCAGGGCGTATTCGTTGCGAACGGCGAAGGCGTCCCCCGGAGGCGGCGACAGAAGCGAAGGCGGCGCGCCGGGAATCTGACGCAGAGTTCCCGTCTCCGCCGCCACAGCGGGCAAAGCCCTCAAAAGCCCCCAGGTGTAAGGATGGCGCGGATCGTAAAAAATTTCCTCCGCTGTTCCCACCTCGACGATCCTTCCGGCGTACATGACGGCCACGCGATCCGCCACGCGAGCTACCACGCCCAGGTCGTGGGAGATGAAGACGATGCCGACGCCGGTTTTTTTCTGCAGATCCCGCAGCAGGTCCAGTATGTTGGCCTGAACGGTCACGTCCAGAGACGTGGTCGGCTCGTCGGCGAAGAGGATTTTTGGGTTCATGGCCAGCGCGATGGCGAGCACGCAGCGCTGACGCATTCCGCCGGAAAAGTAGTGCGGCTGAAGCTCCATCCTGTGCAGAGGGTCGTCGATGCCCACCAGGGTCAGCAGTTCCTCCGCGCGATGCCGGGCCTCTTCACGCCCGACCTTTTTGTGCCTGCGGATGGCTTCGGTGATCTGAGCGCCTATGGGGATGGTGGGATTCAGGGACGTCATGGGATCCTGAAAGATCATGGAGAAAATGTTTCCCCGCAGCGGGCGCATCTGCCGTTCTCCGTAGTCCGTGACGTCCTCGCCGCAGGCGAAAATCCGCCCCCCTTTTATCCTTGCGGTTTTCGGCAGCAGTTTCATGACCGACTGACACATCACCGTCTTGCCGCAGCCGGACTCTCCCACAAGGGCCAGAGTTTCGCCCTCCTCCAGCGACAGCGAAACATCCCGCACCGCCTCCACCTCGCCCGAAGGCGTATAAAAACTCACCGAAAGGTTACGCAGTTCCAAAATCATAAGGCAAACCCGCGAGAGAAAGATTTCACGAAGCGGCGGCGGGGAGGGAAACGGATTTTCCCTGCCTTCGCCGCCCGGAGAGCTTCGTCACCGCGTCAGAGTCCATTCCTCGATGTTCCACATGACGCCCACGGCGTGGTGTCCCAGCACCCGCGCCGTATCGAGACCGCTCAGGCCGGCCGTCCCGACGTAGTTCCCGTGAAGATAGGCGACCAGCAGATGTCCCGGCTTTTTTGCCCAGGCGACCTCGAACGCTCCGTAAATTTTGCGGCGTTCTTCGGGGTCTGGGGTATGTCGTCCGCGCTTCAGCAGTTCGTCGACTTCGGGGTTGGAGTACGCCATCGTGTTTCCGCTGGCCCCCGTGACGAAATTGGCGTAGGCCCCGTCGGGGTCGAACTCCACCGCGTACCCCGCAAGAAATCCGTTGTAGCCGGCTTTCCAGTCGAAACGGGTCACCAGCGCGATTCGCATATCGACTCCCGCGGCCTTCAACTGGCTGGCGACGATGTTCGCGATGTCGACGCGCTCTTCCTCGTAGTCCCGCACCTGTATCGTGAAGGAAAATTTCTGCCCGTTCCGCTCGTAAACGCCATCGTTTCCCTTCACCCAGCCGAGTTTTTTCATCTCTCCGGCAAACTTCTCCAGGTCGTAAGAATAAACGTCGGCCTGCCTGTTGCCTCCGAAGGCGTTGAGCTGTATCGGGCTGAATGCGGCGACGCCCTGTTTGTTCAGCACGGCGTTGATGATGGCCTGTTTGTCCAGAGCGTAGTTGAGCACTCCGATGGAATCTCCGTTTTGCTTCCAGAAATCGGTGCGAAAGTCCATGGCGGCGGAGCGGAAATCGGCCGTAACGAAATCGAAGTTTTTGAACGCGGAGTTGCCGCGAAAACGCTCCGCGTAATTGGCGTTGAGCCAGGCCAGATCGGCTTCGCCGGATTGCAGCATAAGGGCCTTGGTGCTCTCCACCGCTACGGTTTTGTATACCACGCGCTCGATATTGGGAATTTTTCCATAATAATTCTCGTTGCGCTCCACCGTTATTGTTCCGCCGGCGGCGTCCCACTCCACGAATTTGTAACGTCCCGTTCCCGTCGGATTTTGATTGAAGGCCGCGGTGGCGATGTTCTGACCTTTCAGAAGATGTTCCGGGAGTATGCCTATGGTGAAATGATTCAGCATGGCCGCGTTGTAACGGGACAATTTGAAAACGACGGTGTTCGCGTCCGGAGCGGAGACCTCGGAAATGTCCTCGTAGTTGCTTTTGATGGCGGCGGTGAGGTTTTCGTCGGAGGTCAGGAGTTTGTAGGTGAAAACGACGTCCTCTGCCGTGAAATCCCTTCCGTCGTGCCATTTCACGCCCTGACGGAGCCTGAAGGTACAGGTGAGGGACCCGCTGTCGTAAGTGAAACTTTCAGCCAAATCCGTGACGGGCGTTCCTTTCGCGTCATATTTCATCAGGCCCGAGAAAAGGATGCTCGGAAGTTCCCCGTGGGTGTTCAGAACGGGGTTCAGAGTGTCTTCATTTTCTCCGGCGTAAATCAGCGTGTTTGCCGGCCCCGCCGCGTCCACCCTGTCGGGGTCTGCAAAGTACCCTGAAAACAGGACAAGCGCCATCATAAAGACGATCAGCGTTTTTTTCATGAGTCGATTCCCCTTCCTTATTCATCACATGTCCATATTCCATCCATTTACACTGCTTACACTGCCACCACACTGCCATTACACTCCAGCCGGCTCCGCCTGCAGGTTCGGTTGGGCCGGAGATTCTTTTTCAGGCTTTTTCAGGCTATAAATTGCCGGGGCGCTTGTTGATTTCACGACGAAAATAATTGCCTGTTCCGGTTATGCAGAGCAGGGTCACGACCAGGAACAGGCCGGGAATGACGATGACCCACCAGGTGTTGAGCAGGAGAGCGCGATCCGCCAGGGCCAGCATACTGCCCCAGGAGAGCGTGCCCACGGGCAGTCCGAACCCCAGGAAACTGAGGGTCGATTCCATCGTCATGCTCTGGCTGACGCCGGAAATCACCACGAACAGGATGGCCGACACAAAATTGGGAATCAGATGTCTGCGCATGATGTGCCAGAAACTCGCCCCCATGCACCTTGCGGCCAGGACGTACTCGCTGCCGCGTATCTGCCGGACCTCGCCGCGCACGATCCTCGACAGGGTGAACCAGGAGGTGACGCCGATGACAAGAGAAATCGAAAGAACGTTTTGCTCGCCCATGATGGACACGATCAGAAGGACGGTGAGGAGGACCGGAATGCTCTGCGCCAGCTCCACGGCCCGCATCATCGCGTTGTCCAGGGTTTTCGAGGACATGCCGGCGACGCAGCCCCAGGTGACGCCGATGACGGTGGACACGCCGGCGGCCAGAAGCCCGATAAGAAGCGACGCTCGCCCCCCGCGCCAGATAATCGAGTAAATGTCCCTGCCCAGGGAGTCCGTTCCAAAGAAAAATTCCCTGTTGGGCGGCTGGGAAATATTGGAGAGGTAGAATTGCCCGGGGTCATGGTTGGCGAGGCTCTCCGAAAAAAGACAGCCCAGAAGAATCATGGAAAAAATAAGGACTGAAAATACGGGCTTTTGCGATAGTCGAAGGCCACGCCAGAATCCCTGACGTTCAACGACGACTTCGTGAGATTTGTATCCCGCCCCGACCAGAGTGAAATCTTCGCTGCTGTCGGAGTCCGCTTTTTTTGCCTCGTTCACGTCAATCGACCTCCGCTCTGACCTTCATCCTGGGGTCTATTTTTTCGTTGATCACTTGAGCCGTCAGACTGCTGACGATGACGAGAACTCCCGTGATGAGCACCATGAGCATCAGCAGGTTGTAGTCGTGATATTTCGCGCTGGATACCGCCAGAGAGCCGATGCCCGGGTAGTTGAAAACCGACTCGGCGATATACGTTCCACTGAGCACATGGGGGATGGAAATCGCCATGACGTTCACGATGGTGGGCAGAACGTTGCGCAGACAGTGGGCGAGGAGGATACGGGTTTTGCCGAGCCCTTTGGAGCGCGCCAGCAGCACGTAGTCCCGGCGCGTTTCGTCCAGCAGCCTGTTTCGGATCATGTAAGCGTAATACCAGAGATGGCTCGCCACCATGACCGTGAGAGGCAGAATCATGTGGCGCAGGCGGTTTCCCACGTCGTGCGACCTGCCAATGTCGTAGGCTCCGCTGGAGGGCAGCAGCTTCAGGTTTACGCTGAACACCAGCACCAGTACGGTCCCCAGCCAGAAGGCCGGAACGTAGAAAATCGCGGTACCCGCTTTACAGATGAAACGGTCGGCGGGAGAATCTTCGAATCGGGCGCAGAAGAGCGCGAGAACGGTCGCAAGCAGGAACACCAGCACATACGCCGTTCCCCCCAGAATGAGGGTATTTCCGATAAGAGGCCGCACCACGTCCATCACCGGTCGTTTGTGCCGCAGGGACATGCCGAAGTCGCCGTGCATGACGCTGTCAAGCCACCTGACGTACTGCAAAGTTATGGAGCCGTCCAGTCCCAGCCGAATCCGCGCCGCGTCCAGTTCTTCGGAGGTCATGGACTGCACAGCTCCGCCGTAAAAAGCCTCCAGCGGGTCTCCGGGAGCGAGGCGCGAGATGTAAAACACGATGGTGGACAAAAGGAACATCATGAGGAGGAACATCAGCGCCTTTTTCCCGATATAGGTCATTGCCGGACAAAAAGACGTCCACTGTCGTCTCGGCGTCCTGATCGTTCTGGAACAGACAGCGATTTTTCCCGTTTGAACCGCAGAATTCATTTCCGGCCCCCTGATCCGATCTTGTACAGGGCCCTATAATAGCACAAAAAATATAAAAGGTAACACTTATATTTTAAAGTTCATTCACCGATGATTTCGTAATAAAGATGATTTTGTAAAAAACCGCGCCTCGAACGGTCGAACAAGTTTACGTCCATGATGTGTTTCTTTATCTGCATTTTCTCTGAGATTAGATTGATGTGGTTTGGATAACGAAAAAACCCCGCTTCCGAACGGGGCTTTAATGTTTTTGCGAATTTCCGAATGCTGTGTACTGGTGCGGAGGGGGAGAATCGAACTCCCACAGCTTTACAGCCACAAGATCCTTAGTCTTGCGCGTCTACCAATTCCGCCACCCCCGCACTTTTAAAACCCTGCCCGATGGCATCAAACGGAGGAAAGTCTACCTTATTTGGCCGGAAACGTCAACCTCCTTCCTGAGCCTTGTCCCGAGCCTGAGCTATGGTCCCAGGGTGACGAATTTCCGGAGCTTTTCCAGTTTTTTGGCCCCGATCCCCCGAACCTGAAGCAGGTCGTTGATGTTTTGAAAACGGCCGTTTTGTGAGCGGTATTCCACGATGCGCCTGGCCAGAGCGGGGCCTACGCCCTTCAGACGCGTCAGCTCCTCCGCGGTGGCCCGGTTGATGTCAAGAACGCCCGCCGAAGAAGACCCTCCGGAACCGGGACGCGGAACGGCCGAGGCGGGATAGCGGACTTCCGGCTGGACGACGATCGTCGAGTTTCCGTAATAACGCTGACCTTTGCGGGGGATATGGATATGCAGGCCGTCCTCCAGAGGCGCGGCCATGTTGACCGATGCGGAATCGGCGAAGGACTGGAGTCCTCCGGCCATTTCCACCAGCTGGTAGAGCCTCGCTCCCCGAGGAACTCTGTAAACACCGGGTTTGCGCACACTTCCTGTGATGTACAGGACCCATCCATCTTCGTTTTCTTCCTCATTTTCGTTTGCCGGAGTCCCGTAAAGGCCCGTTGCTTTCACCGCGCTTTTCTGCCGGAGTCGGGGAGCGGGAGGGGTCGGCTCCGGGGAAGGGCCGACGATTTCCGGTCCCCTGGATTCCACGGGCTGGGGCTGAGCCTCCGCCGGCCCCTGCGCCTGAGTCTGAGACTGGAGTTGAGGCTGTGGTCGGACCTGCCCGGACGTTTGCTCCTGCCTGGGCTGAGGGCGAACCGTTTCCGTCACGATTAATTTTTCTCTCACCCCAGGCAGAGCGCGAACGGCCAGCCCCGCCACGATAAAACAAAGCATCCCCGCACACAGACACAACGCCGCGCCATATTTTTTCCAGAGTTCCCGCCACATTTCAATTCTCCTGCCTGTGAAATTCCTTTCGATATCCACCTCTATGTTATCTGAGAGATCTGTCCGCCGTCAGCGTATCATTGACGATTTTTCCCCGCAGACACCAGGATTCCGCCTCAGTGATTTCCACCGAGACGAAACGCCCGGCGAGAAGGGATTCGTCTCCCGGAAACAGGACCACTTTATCCGTGGGGGTGCGCCCCTGCAAAAGCCCTTCGCCTTTGGGCGCGGGTCCCTCTGTCAGCACGGAACAGCGCCGCCCCAGCAGCGTTTTGTTGATGGAAAGGGTGATGCTGTCCTGAAGCCGGTTGATGCGGTTGAGACGCTCCAGACGGACTTCTCCGGGTAAGGCGTCGGGCATGGCGGCGGCCGGGGTGCCTGGCCGCTCGGAGTAGGCCGCCGTGTGAACCATGTCGAAACGGATTTCCTCCAGGGCGCTCATGGAGTCCTGGAACTCTTCCTCCGTTTCGCCGGGGAATCCCACAATGAGGTCGCTGGAAAGCCCCAGTTCGGGGAGGTGGGAGCGCGCCATCCGCACCTTTTCCATGTATTCGGCCCGGGTGTATTTGCGATTCATGCGTTTGAGTATTCTGTCGTTTCCGGCCTGGATGGGGAGGTTCAGCGACGGGCAGACGTTTGGCTCTTCCGCCATGACCTGCACGATGTCCTCCGTAAAATCCTGAGGCAGGGAAGTCACGAAACGGACCCGCTCCACGCCCTCCGTCCGGGCGACGTCCCGAAGCAGGCCGGCGAACCCGCAGCCCTCCTGGAAGTCCTTCCCGTAGCTGTTGACGTTCTGCCCCAACAGGGTGATTTCTTTCGCCCCGTTGTCTGTGAGGCGGCGAACCTCCTGCAGGACGTCCAGGGGCGGGCGGGACAGAAAGCGGCCCCGCACGTGGGGAACGATGCAGAACGTGCAGAAATTGTCGCAGCCGTGAGCGATGGTGACGTAGCCTCTGTATTTATTGTCTCGAATGCCGCTGAATTCGTCGAGGTCGAAAAACTCCCTGGGGTTCTCGTCCAGCAGGGTGACGCGTCTGCCGTCCTCCATAACGCGTTCCAGCCCCTCCGGCAAAAGTCCGATGTGTCGGGGGCCGGAAACCAGGCGTACCCAGGGATAGCGGACGAAGGCTTTTTCCCCCAGAGTCTGCGCGATGCAGCCCGTCAGGGCCACCCGGGGCCGCCGGTCTTTGTTCCAGGAGGGAGCGTAACGCCCCAGCTCGCTCCAGACTTTTTGTTCGGCCTTGTCCCGGACGCTGCACCCGACGAATATGATCATATCGGCTTCTTCTTCCGGAACCTCGCTCCATCCGCGCTTTATGAGAGCCGTACGCACTCTGTCGCTGTCGTAGACGTTCATCTGACAGCCGTAAATCTTCATGTGAAAATGATACAAAAAAGTTTCCTCCACTCCGTGCCGGACGCCGATGAGGGGCCGACATCCGTTTGTTTTCAAATAATTATAGCTTACGGGAAAAGAAAGCTTCGCCTATAATAACTCCGTTGTCACAAAAGTGGCGTATGCGTCGATTATGAGTTGACCGGGAGCTGATTTCGCGATGAAGAATTTTTCTGTACCTCTTTTCGTCCTGTTTTCCGCAATGATTTTCTCTTTGCGGGCTTTTGTCGTTTCTCCCGCGGAGGGGGCTCCACTGCCGGACGCGCTGGGCGAATGGCGGACCGAGCCGCCTGTGTCTGTGCGTTTTGAAACGGCCTCTCATGACCTGGGGGTGTGGGAGAATCGTACCTACATCCGCGCCGCGCCCCCGGCGAGTATCGGAGTTGACTGGATGGAGGGGGCCGGCCCGGGAACGCTGCGGGTTCCGGAGGGAGAAATTTCCCGCGATGACGCGCCTCTGGGGTTTGTTTCGGTTTATAAAACGCTGGACGTTGCGGGAAAATCCGCGATTCTCGAACGCGGGGAGGTTACGGGGCAGGTCATGGCCGTTGCGTTTGGAAAAAATCGAACGCTGACCTTCGAAACGAAAAGCGTTTCTGAAGAAGAGCTTCTGACTTTCGCCGCCCGCCTGGTCGTCGAACTGGAAAAGAACATCCGATGATCTCCCGTTTCAGACGCAGCTTTCAGATACGGCCGCCAATGGAGATATTCTATGGAGAAAATCACGAAGCCGGTTTTCAGGACGTCTGCTGTGAGGGACCCCAGACCCTGTTTCTGCCCGTTTCTTTTGCAGTGTAGAGGTTCACGTCCGCCTTTGCGATAAAATCTTCCGGGGAGTCATCCACGCCGGGGACCGTGGAAACCACGCCGATGCTGACTGTTGCGGAGGTAAGGATTTTTCTGTCGGCGGTGGCGACGCGGGCGGCCTCCACGTCTTTGCGAATTTTTTCCGCGATGATGCAGGCTCCTTCCAGGTCGCTGTCGAGCAGCAGCACGCCAAATTCTTCCCCGCCCAGACGGGCCACCAGATCGGCCGGACGTCTGGCGGCGAGGGCGAAGATTCTTGCGACGGCCCTGAGCAGAGCGTCTCCCTGCGGATGGCCGTAAGTGTCGTTGTAGTTTTTGAATTTGTCGATGTCTATCATCAGAAAAGCGATGGATTTTTGCTCCCGGATGGCCTGCTTCCATTCCAACGCCAGATGTTCGTTGAATTTTCGCCGGTTCGGAATGCCGGTCAGGGGATCGATGCGGCTGAGTTCCTCGCTGGCTCGCAGCTGACGCACGATCTGCATGTGAGTATTGACCCGCGCCTTGACGATTGCGCCGTTGAAGGGTTTTTTGATGTAATCCACCGCGCCCAGCAGAAATCCTTTTTCTTCGTCGCTTTGATCGACCAGCCCCGTGACAAAAATGACGGGGGTGTTCCTCGTGTTGTCCGAAGCCTTCAGTTTCGCAAGAACCTCGAATCCGTCCATATCCGGCATCATGACATCCAATAAAATGAGGTCGGGCTGATTGAGCTCCGCGAGCTCGATAGCTCTTTCGCCCGTCTTCGCGAAAAAGATGGAGTAGTCCGAAGAAAGAATTTCATTGAGCGCCAATAAATTCGCTTTTTCATCGTCGACGATCAGAATCGTGTTTTTCAGGTCGAATTCCATGCCATCACATCTTTTCCCAATTCGTCACATTCAGGATTTTCAGGTTTTTTAAAAGTCAGGTTTTTTATTTTATAACATGTAAGTATCAGTTATTATAGCTTTAAACTTCACAATATAAAAAGAGCTGTAAAATATCGACGCAGTTTTTTTCCCGCCATTTTTTCCCATCCTTTTTTCTCATCCTTTTTTCAACCATTTCCGGCGAGGCGTCGGCGGAGGTATAATTTCACTGTGGTCAACGGCCGGTGAAAGCAGATTTTTCACCGAAAAAGATTCCGGGAGGTCAGATGGGAATATGCGGCCTGGAGGTAAACTCGCGCTGGTTCCTGGAGTCGGACAGCAACTGGCGATTACGGGCGAAGTGCTTCAATCCCTTGAGATATTGCGTATGCCGGCTCTTGAACTGAAAGAGTTTGTGGAGCGGCATCTCTCTGAAAATCCGCTTCTTGAAACCGAAACGACGGAAGAACCGTCTGACGGGGATTTTTCGCGCCTGTCCATCGAAGCGATTCAGGATATGGAAATGCAGGATTTGGAAATGGACGCGCCGGAGAGCGAAGAAAACGATGTGCGGATTGAGGCGGTCCACGGCTCCCCGGGGCGGGCAGGCGGGGCGGAAGGCGACTGGGACGTTTTGGGTTTGAGCTGTGCGCGGAGGTCTTTTTTCGACATGCTTCTGGAGGAAATCGACGTCCTGCCCCTGGACGAGGAAACGGCTCTGCTTTGCCGCCGCCTGATCGCGTGCCTGAACCGCCGGGGGTATTTCGAGGACGACGCGGAAACGCTGGCCGGAAAGTGCGGCTGTACCCCTCACGACGCGGAGCGGGCTGTGGGGATCATACAAAAATTGCCCCCGCCCGGCGTAGGGGCCCGCTCTCTGCGAGAATGCCTTCTGCTTCAGCTGCCCTCCGAAGGCCGTTCCCCCGACCCGAGGCTCGTCAAATTGATCGAAGAGGGTCTGCCCCTGCTGGCGCGAAACGACCTGGCCGGCGTTTCCGTCCTTTTGGGAACCGACCGGGAGGAGGCCCGCCGTCTTTCCGAGGTCGTCAAAAGTCTGAACCCCATTCCTTCTCAGGGTTATGACACGGGAGAACAGAACCTGAACGTTATACCGGAGGCGTCCGTCCGGTATGAAGGCGGTGCGTGCTCCATCGTCATGAACGACAGAATTGTGCCCGGGTTGAGGATCGACGAGAGCTTCTTCCCTGGAGGCCTTCCGGGAAGGGGGGGCAGGGACGAGGAAACGGGAAAATACATCAGACGGAAAAGAAGCGAAGCGAAACGGCTCATCAGAGCCCTGGAGGACCGAAAAAAGACTCTTTTGCGGATTCTGCGCCTCGTCGTTTCGAAGCAGCCCCGGTATTTTCGGGAGGCTGGCCCTCTCGCGCCGATGAAGATGTCCGATCTGGCCGGGGACCTGGGCTTGAACGTTTCCACCGTGAGCCGCGCCGTGCGGGGGAAGTACATCGTCTGCGCCGTCGGCGCGGTGGAGCTGAAGTCCCTGTTTACCGCCGCCGTGCCCTCCGGAAACCGGGCGGAAGAGGAAAAGGAAGCCCTTTCGACGGTCGCCGTCAAAAAACGCCTGAAGTCCTGCATAGAAAACGAAGACCCCCGGCATCCCCTGTCCGACGAAAACCTTCGGGGGGTCCTGTGCTCAATGGGCGCAAATATTTCCAGGCGTACGGTGACGAAATACCGTTTGGCCATGGACATTCCCGCCGCCTCCCTGCGCCGTCGGACGTGACCGTCAGTCTTTCAGCAAAGCCTCCTCTCCCGTTTTTGTCAGAGCCGAGCCGCCTCTGCCTCCGGAGGATTCGACCCAGCCTTTCGCTTTCATGTTCGCCAGCAGGGCGCGGGTTTGGGCTTCGGTGAGGCGAACTTCCCGGTCCGCCAGCCGCGACCTCAGAACTCCGCGTCCGCAGGGACCCTGGCTCAGAATGGCGGCGGCGGCGCGAACGCCGTCGTCCGCTGCGTTTTTCCGCGGGAGGTTTTCTTCCCCGGAGTCCCGTCGGTCCAGAATGAAGGACGGCAGGTGGTGGTTTTCGATGAGGTCCGTCTTCAGGCAGTGCAGATACTCCACGCAGTTTCGCAGTTCCCGGACGTTGCCCGGCCAGGAGTAGCCCCCCAGAGTTTTTTTCGCCTCGGAGGAGAGGACGAAAGAAGCTCCGACCTCCCGACGGAACAGGTCGATTAGGAGAAACAGGTCGCTTTCGCGCTCCCGCAGGGGAGGCAGCTCCACTGGAAGCGTGCTGATTCGGTAGTACAGGTCGACCCGGAAGATCCCGGCCCGAACCCGGCCCAGCAAATCCTGATTGGTGGCAGAGATGACGCGGGCGTCGATGGGAATGACGGCGTCGCCTCCCACCCTCATGATCTGCCGCTCCTGAATCACCCGCAGCAGCTTGGCCTGAAGGCTCGGACTCAGGTCCCCGATTTCGTCCAGAAAGATCGTGCCATGATTGGCCGCCTCGAAAAGCCCTGTCTTTCCCTGTTTTCGCGCGCCGGTGAAAGAGCCGCCCTCGTAGCCGAAAAGCTCGCTTTCCAGAAGGCTGTCCGGGATGGCGGCGCAGTTGATGGCCACGAAGGGCTTGTCGGAGCGGGCGGAGGCGTTGTGGATCGACTGGGCGAAGACCTCCTTCCCCGTGCCGCTTTCCCCCGTGATCAAAACAGCGGAGTCCACGTCCGCCATTTTTTTCGCCAGGTCGATTCTGTGCCGGATGGCCGCGCTGTGCCCCACCACGTGACCGAAGGTGTAACGCGCCCGATGCCCCTTTTGCATGAACTTGCCGACGATCTGGGCCTTGAGGGTTTCGTCCTCGCCCACGGGAAGCAGCATCAGCATCGCCCCGCTGTAAAGGTTCTCCTGACGCATGGGGGTGATCGTGATGTTGAGGGCGCGGTTCCCCGCTTTTTCGTGGCGGCAGGTCAGGGGCGCGTTTTCCGCTCCGGACCGCCCCACGGGAATTTCGGGAAGAATTTCAGCGATGTTCAGGTAGAGAATATCCCCGCGGCTTTTTCCGAGAAGAAACTCCGCCTTCCGGTTGCAGGCGTAGACGATGTTTTTCGCGTCCACGCCGATGACTCCGATGTCGATCATGTTCATCACCGTGTCATACTCGTTTTTCAGACGGCCGGAGCGCAGAAGGGGGGTCGCCACGTCACGGATCCCGCCGGTGATGCTTTCATCGTACTCCCGAAACGCCCTGCCCTTCAGGATGTGTTCCAGTCCCGTTTGGGAAGCGATTTCTATGATGCTCTGGACGTCCAGCATTCTGTCGCCCACGTCCACCACCTGTTCGATCTCCGGCGGGACGAGCTGCGATTCTCCCGGCGTGACGGCAAGGCGAACGTCTTTCGTGTCCACGTACCTGGGACAGTCGGGGCCCCAGGGCAGAAACTCAATGTTGGCGATGCCCTGCTGACACAGCAGCACCGTGGTGTCGATGGCATTTTTGTTGCTTGTGTTGACCACAAGCGCCTTCGTCCCCGGCGGAAAGCGCCTCAGGGCCAGAAGCCCTTCTCTGCGGAACGTGAGACTGGCGGAGATGATGGGGCGATCCGTGGGGATTTTTCCAATGATGTCGGTGGAATAGGAGGAGGTGATCACCAGGCGGGCAAACTCCTCCTCGTCGCATTCGGGAACGCCGTCGTCCAGAAAATAGGCTTTCACGGTCAGCGCTCCGTCGAAAAGGCGCTCCAGAAGGTCCTGATAAAAACGTCCCATTCGCCTGTCCTGCCACATCACCATGCCGATTCGCATCATGCTCCTCCTTTGTCGAAGAACAGGTTATCGTTCCAACCCATTATATCCCAAAAGCCTGTTATTCTGACCTGTTTTTGCGTTTCCGGTTCGGCCCGGGCCAGGGAAGCGAGGAAAAAAACGAGGCGAAAAAACCGTAAAAATCTCTTTGAAAATCGGAGTTTTCGACATTGAATGACGAATGGGAAATCGAAATCTTATAACATTGGCACGAAAATTGCTTCAATAAAATATGTGGGATCTATTTTGCTGTATGTTGCGAAAAACGGAAATATCGAACAAAAAGGAGGAGTTTTTATGTATTGCAGGGCAAAGCGCGTTGGAGCGGTGGCATTGTTGCTGGTTTGTATTTTCGTCGGCCTCGTCGCCGCGGCGGAGGCGGCGCCGAAGTATAAATGGCAGCTTGCTTCGCCTTTCAATAATCCCGTCAAGGACAAGGGATTGACGTTTTTTATCGAAAAGGTGAAGGAATATTCGGGCGGGGACATCGAACTGACGTATTACGCCAACGGACTGCTGGGCTCCCACGACGAAACCTTTCACGGCGTCCGGGACGGCATCATCGAAATGGCCATGCTGTGCCCCTACGTCAACCTGGTTCCGGGCGGCATGTTGAACTGGATGCCCTGGACGGTCTCGAATTACGACGAGGCGCGCATTGCCTACGCTTATCCCGATGGGATCCTTTTCAAAGTGATGCAGGAAGCCTGGAGAGAGGTCAACATGGAGCTGATTTTCAACTCATCGGAGGGCGGTTACGGCATCGCCAACAACGTGCGGCCCCTGAAAACGCCGGAGGACCTGAAAAATCTCAAACTTCGCGTCTCCTCCTCTCTGGCCTACGTCCGGGCTTTGGAAAACCTGGGTAAGGGCGTCGGCCTGACTTTCGAGACCATCGCCTGGGCGGAGCTGTACAACGCCCTGTCCAGAGGCGTGGTGGACGGCTGCTGGGACACCTACGTGGGCATGGTGGACAGCCGGCATGGAGAGGTCATCAAATACTACACCCATGAAATCATGGGCGGATGGAACGCTTTCAACATCGTCATCAACAAGGAGCTGTGGGACGGTCTGGAGCCCAAATATCAGGAGGCTCTCTTCAAAGCCGGCAGCGAAGCCGAGCGGAATTTCTGCGACCTTTTCGAAGCGGAAGACAGACGATACATCCAGGCCATGAAGACGAACTACCCCAATCTGACCCTGACGGAGCTCACCCCGGAAGAGGTGTCCGTGTGGAAGGACAGAGCCGATATGCCCTCCATCTGGGCCGGACTGGCCGACCCCTGGCTCGATAAGGTTTGGCCGGGCGAGAAGATGGGAGAGAAAATCCGCGCGGAGCTGGACTCCATCCGTAAGCAGGTCGCGGAGAAAAAGAAAAAGTAAATCTCAGAATCGATTTGCCCTGTCAGCCGGGGCCGTTCCGCTTTCTGACAGGGCCAATATTCTCCAATATTTTCAGTGAGGGTATCATACCAATTTGAAATAAAAGGCCTGATGAAGAAACTAAGCGACTCACGCGGCTCATACTTCACCGGTTCGCTGCTTATAAAGTTAGAATAGCTAAAAGCAGTGATATTCAAACATTA